>JALRCN010000123.1 GCA_023257295.1 Nitrosomonas sp.
GTAACTGTCAGATCGGGTCACAACTACTACAAATCAATAAAAGCAGCTTAACCGGAGTGTCCGGTTTTACTTGACCAGGTCAAATAGTATCTGTTTTTAATATTCATCTCAGCAAGTTAACACACTTTTATAAGTGCTTAACTTCCTAAGATCCAACGGGAATATGAAGCATGCATTTGTTGCGCGATTTTTCTGAGACTCGATGTATTGCGTTGCTATACAATTTGCCGAGATTATTTTTTTTCCGGATTATTCGCCGCTTGATGCAATTGGCGGTGTTCTTCGTTGCAGAAAAATTCTTGTTTGTCATTGATGGCCGCGCTATGCGGAATCGTAAGATGACAATAGGCGCACTGCACGGCTTCTTCCGATTTGGTTTCAGGTTCCGTCTGCTTTGATTCGCTCTCGCTATCAACCCAGTTGGCTTTTTGGTAATCGTATTCTGTTTCCATGCTCTTAAAGCGTACCGGTTCGCTGAGAAAAATGTCTTTATAACTGACATAAATCGAAGTGAAAACCATTGGAATCAAAATAACCAGACCAACGCCGTAAGGCATCAAGCAAATGATAGTCAAAACGACGAGTGCGATGCCGTAAACTTGGAACGGTATAAAGTTTCTTAAGCATGCAAAGAAGCTGCGCTTCATAGCAACTATCGGCGGTAGGTTATGGAATATGATGAGTAGCGGAGCGAACCAAGTAGCCATCATCAATGGAATGGAAAGCGCCAGCATAATGAGCGATGATGTGAGAAAACTGCTCATGACTCCCATCAATTCGCTTTCGTCGACTCTTTTGCCATAGAGCATCATGTCAGTCATTTGCGAGCCGCCGATCAGCATAACCAAGCCGATGATCAAAATTTGACCGACGAGATAAAAGCCGCCAATGGCGATCAGCGGCACCGGATTTTCTTTGAATGCGCCGAATAGATGCGCGACTTCCAGCGACTCTCCTTGCTCCAATGCTCTACAACCTTGCATCAGTCCGGCTAAGAATACCGGTGAAATTAGTGTGAAAATGAATTTTCCCAATAGCGGAATCATCGACATAATCAAGGCGATGATTATGAATGTGAAACATACCATCACCCAAGGCAGCGGCGATCTTTTAAATAGGTAAAATCCGCTTAGAATCCATTGCAATCCTTGTTTTGCGTAAACCTGATGAATTTCCATGGAGCTCTCCGATAATAGGGTGGGGCGGTTGGTTGTTATTGTTTTCTAGGGGAAGACTGAGTAATTGGCTGCGCAAGCGATCTTGCCGCGTTGGATGGTGCTCGAAAATTCGCCTATCGCTGTGATATGTCTCATTTTCTGTATTCCATCCGACTTGTATCTCATCTTGCTCACTGAATTATTTAGCGTTTCCCTAAACCCAGAATTGTTTTAGCGTATCAGAAGCCGCTACATGGTTACACAAAATTTTCCTGAAATGCTCCGGGTCCTTGGCGTGCGTTAATTCGCCCGGCCGCGGCAAATGAAAATCGTAAAGCCGTGAAACCCAGAAACGTAGCGCGCCGGCGCGCAACATGGCAGGCCAGGCATCGTGTTCGGCTTTGGTCAGCGGGCGTACAGTGTGGTAAGCGGTTAATAGCGACCGAACCAATGAAGGCTCCAGTGTATTCGCATCGGTCAAGCACCAGTCGTTGGCGACAATCGCTAAATCGTATAAAAAATGATCGTTGCAAGCAAAGTAAAAATCGATCACACCGCCGATCCGATGATCGATAAACAATACGTTGTCGCGAAATAAATCGGCATGGATGACGCCGCCGGGCAGTGATTGATTTTGGTGCATCGCTTGAAAGTGCAATTCCGTCTCGAGCTGTGATTTTTCTTCGGTGGTTAAAAACGGCGCGATCTCTGGGAATCTGGCTTGCCACCAGGATAATCCGCGCGGATTATCCATTTTTCCGGGGTATAAGTTTCCCGCCAAGTGCATTTCCGCTAAGACTTGCCCAACGGCGGCGCAGTGCTCGCTGCTTGGGTGTGTCACCGATTGCCCAGGCAGGCAGGTAACGATCGTTGCCGGTTTGCGATTGAGCATGCTGAATAATCCGCTGTCGCGCTGGGGAACGGGGGCGGGGCAGGGAATATGGTATTGTGCTAAATGCGCCATTAAATTTAAATAATAGGGAAGTTCTGCCGCCGTCAGTTTCTCAAACAAAGTCAGCACGAATTTGCCCGTCGTGGTGGTGACGAAATAGTTGGTGTTTTCGATCCCCGATGAGATGCCCTGCAATTGGATCAATTCGCCAATGGCATAGTCTTTTAGCCATTCGGTCAGTTGATTTTCGGAAACCGGGGTAAAAACAGACATGAGATAAAGGAGAATTAAGCTGAGGCAAAAAACGAAAGAATACGATCGATAGTGCGTCTTGAGTAAGTTAGGTCAGAATTTCAGCAATTGCCACATCGGCGGACTGACATCGATACCGACTTCGCTCGGGTGATTATGATAATCCCGAATCAGATTTTTCTTTAAATAATAAGGCGGGCCGATACGGGGAATAACTTTGATCATCAGTAATTCTCCATTAACGCGGTGTTCTTCGATGATATCTTGCCCACGGCGAATGATCGTTACTTCCGCTTCGGGCACTTGGTCGGAATCCGCCTGAATATCGGCTGAAGATTCTGGTGGTTCGATCGAGTCTCGCGGCGGCTCCGGAACTTCAGGCAACGGGATCAAATTATCCGGATGTTTTGGTTTTTTGATCTGTTTTGGCTGTTCCGTTTCCGCCATGATCGGCAAGGCTGCGCTTAACAGTAGTGTAATAATTAATCGGTGCAAGTGCATGGTGTTTCCAGGCGGGTCATGTTTTTGTATTCTACCTAAAATAATAAGCCAGCGTTATAAATTAAGCTGAATTTCCCGCTCGGCGGCGGTGAGCTCGAACCCGCTGGTTTCATAGTATTGGAAGATCGCATTGACAACTTGTGCGGGCTCGTCGATGACTTGGATCAATTCCATGTCTTCGGGAGATATCAGTCCTTCAGCGATTAAGGTATCCCGGAACCAGTCCAGCAAGCCTTGCCAGAATTGCGAATAAACCAAAATGATCGGCATTTTGCGCGTTTTGCCGGTTTGCACCAAGGTCAGCGCTTCCATCAGTTCGTCCAATGTGCCGAAGCCACCGGGCAATACGACGTAAGCGGTGGCAAATTTGACAAACATGTATTTGCGTGCGAAAAAATGCCGGAAGGTTTGGCTGATATCCTGATAAGCGTTGCGATGCTGCTCGTGCGGCAATTGAATATTCAATCCGATACTGGGCGATTTTCCATAGTAAGCGCCCTTGTTGGCAGCTTCCATAATTCCAGGGCCGCCGCCGGAGATCACTGAGAAACCGGCGTCGGACAATTGCTTGGCGATTTGCTCGGCCAATTGATAGTGCGGGCTGTCGGGTGTGGTGCGCGCACTGCCAAAAATGCTGACGGCGGGTTGAATGGTATCGAGGCGCTCGGTTCCTTCGACAAACTCTGCCATAATCCCGAATAAGCGCCATGATTCTTTGGCCGACCAAGGTTTGTCCACCGACAGGTGAGGAACTGGTTTATCGTGTAGGCTCATAGGAAAGTCTTATCAATGAAAACATTATTGCTGGTTGACGGTTCATCGTATTTATATCGCGCATTTCACGCGTTGCCCGATTTACGTAATCGGCACAACGAACCGACGGGTGCCATTCACGGTGTGCTGAATATGCTGCGGCGCTTGCACAAAGATTACCACGCGGATTATAGCGCGTGTGTGTTTGACGCAAAAGGTAAAACATTCCGCGACGAGCTTTATCCTGACTACAAAGCGCATCGGCCGTCAATGCCGCCGGATCTGGCGGCGCAAATCGAGCCGCTGCATGCCTGCATTCGAGCGATGGGTTGGCCGATGCTGATTATCGACGGCGTTGAGGCGGACGATGTTATCGGCACGCTAACCAAGCAAGCGGTAACGGCGGATATGCGCTGTATCGTTTCGACTGGTGATAAGGATATTGCACAACTGGTCAACGATAAGGTGATGCTGATCAATACCATGAGCAACGAGGTGCTGGACGAAGCAGGGGTTTTGGCTAAGTTTGGTGTACCGCCGCAGCGGATGCTGGATTATTTGATGTTGGTGGGGGATGCATCCGACAATGTACCAGGTGTTGAAAAAGTGGGACCCAAGACGGCAGTGAAATGGCTGACACACTACGGCTCACTGGATAATATTGTTGCGCATGCGAATGAAATCAAAGGTATTGTCGGCGATAATTTGCGCAATACTTTGAATTGGTTCGATACTGCGCGTCAATTGATCATGATCAAATGCGATGTGGATTTGCCGATCAAAATTACTGACCTTGCACCGCAACCGCAGGATACCGCGCAGTTGATCCACTGGTATGAAAAGCTGGATATGAAAGCGTCGCTGCGCGAATTGCGCCAGCAAATGGAAAGCGATCAATCCGGCAATGAACGAGTGCCTGCAGCGGGAGCCAGGGAAAGCGCAGGTTCTGCATCATCGCAAAATTACCAAACGATCCTTACCGAAGCGGAATTGGCAGATTGGTTGGAACGGATCGATACGGCGCAATTGGTGTCGATCGATAGCGAAACGACAAGCCTCAATCCGATGCAAGCCAAGCTGGTTGGGATTTCATTTTGTATTGAAAGCCAACGGGCGGCGTATTTGCCGCTGAATCACAATTATCCCGGCGTTCCTGCGCAATTGACTCTGGCTACGGTGCTCAATCGAATAAGGCCGTGGCTGGAGAACGCGGCCAAGCCCAAGCTGGGTCAAAATTTGAAATACGATAAGCATGTTTTTGCCAATCACGGCATTCAACTGAACGGCATCGTGCATGACACGCTGCTGCAGTCGTATGTGCTGGAATCGCATCAACCGCATAGCATGGATAGTTTGGCATTGCGGCATTTGGATATTAAAACCATCAGTTACGATGAAGTAACCGGAAAGGGCGTCAATCGCATCGGTTTTGACGAAGTCGATATCGACGTTGCTACGCGATATGCCGCAGAGGATGCGGATATTACGCTGCAGTTGCATCAGGTATTGTATCCGCGCATCGAATGCGACGAACGATTAGACCGGATTTATCGTGAAATCGAAATGCCGATTTTGGAGGTGCTGTTTCAAATCGAGCGCAACGGCGTGCTGCTGGATTATTCGTTGCTGCGCAAGCAAAGCTATGAATTGGGAGAGAAGCTGAGTACTTTAGAGCAGCAAGCATTCGAAATTTCTGGACAATCCTTTAATTTGAATTCGCCGAAGCAAATCCAGGAAATTTTATTTAATCAGTTAAAGTTACCCGTTATCAAGAAAACGCCTACCGGCGTTCCTTCTACCGATGAAGAAGTATTGCAGCAACTGGCTTTGGATTATCCGCTACCCAAGCTGCTATTGGATTATCGCGGTCTTGCCAAATTGAAATCGACTTATACCGACAAATTGCCTTTAATGATGAATCCTGAGACCGGGCGGGTGCACACTAATTATGCGCAAGCGGTTGCTGTGACCGGACGATTGGCAAGTTCGGATCCGAATCTGCAAAATATTCCCGTACGCACTGCGGAAGGCCGCAGAATCCGGGAGGCGTTTATTGCGCCGGCACAGCATAGAATCGTATCGGCCGACTATTCGCAGATCGAATTGCGCATCATGGCGCATCTTTCCCAAGATGACGGTTTGTTGAAAGCATTTGCTGCGGGCGAGGATATTCATCGTGCTACCGCAGCGGAAGTTTTCGGCGTGCCGCTTGATCAGGTTGATCAGGAGCAGCGTCGTTACGCCAAGGTGATTAATTTCGGTTTGATATACGGCATGTCGGAATTCGGTTTGGCATCGCAGTTAGGAATCGAGCGCAGTGCCGCGCGCGCCTATATTGAACGCTATTTTGCCCGCTATCCCGGCGTGGAACGTTATATGCAAGAAACGCGGGAAAAGGCCAGAAAACTAGGGTATGTCGAAACAGTATCGGGACGTAGGCTTTGGTTGCCGGAAATTAATCACACCAACGGTAATCGCCGGCAGGGTGCCGAGCGCGCCGCCATTAACGCTCCAATGCAAGGAACGGCAGCCGATATTATTAAATTGGCCATGATCGCGGTCCAAAATTGGCTGGAAAAGGCGAAATTACGCAGCAAACTGATTATGCAAGTGCATGATGAATTGGTTTTGGAAGTTCCGGATGCAGAAGTCGATATCGTTCAAAGTGCATTGCCCGAGTATATGTGCAATGTCATGAAACTGGATGTGCCGCTAATCGCGGATGTTGGTATGGGAGATAATTGGGAACAGGCGCATTAATGGCGATAATCGCGCCTGTATGGTGTGATAATTCGGTATCTTTCTTTATTCTCGTGTTTCGACTTGCAGCAGTGGTTCTGCAGGTGCGACTGAGATAGTTTCTTTGTTGACTTTTCTTTTCGATCGCTTTGGTATTACGACTTCTTCGATAGTCGCCGCAACTTTTTCTGGGGGCGTTTCAACCATAATTAAGCCAACTTTCGTAAGATCCAGGAGCTTGTTGATGGGACTACTTTCGGATTCCTGAGCTGTCGCTGTCTGATCGTGCAGTGGCGCTGCATGCGCAGCTACTTTTTTTTCAGATCTTTTGGCAATCGGCGGTTGGGTTGGCGTTTCTGGAATAGGATCTCGCGGTTCTTCGCTGACTGAAAGACTTATCTCTGTTTTATATGTGGATGATGAATCATCGGTGTCTCCCGTGGATTCGCCAATTTCAGAATGCTGATTGTCCGATGAGTTTCTTGCGCGCATAGACTGGTAGCGATTTTTGCCGCCGCGTTGTCGGCGTGAACGCTTGCGAGGAGCGACTCTTGCGCTCTCGTCGTCAGTATTGGATTTTTCGATGGCAGATATTTCAAGATCGGATATTTTGCCTTCAGAATGAATTCCAGTTGATGGTTCCGATTCAGGTTGGTCGTGGTTTGTACGAGCTTCCGATAAATAAGAACGATGCTCGCCAGATGCAATATCGGTACTGGATGTATTGGATTCCTGCTTACTTTGTTTATGGGCGGAACCATCTTTATTGCGATCGCCCTTTCCGCGCGCTCGACGACCACGTGAGCGGCTTCGTTCTTGCGATATTTCGGCCTTTCCGGTAGCTGCTTGCTGTTTATCGGTAATCTCTGTTTTTGTCTCTTCAGTACCGATAGGTTTAAACCAACTGAAAAATTTGTCCAGCAACGACGTATCGCGCGATTTATCTTCGCGAACAGGCGCCGGTTGCAATGGGGTGATGCCTTGCACTGCTGCTTGCGGGCGAACCGGTTTATTTTTTTGCTCGCTGATAACTGGATTGGTATCTTCGGTATTCTTTTCGACCAGCTTATAACTGGCTATATTTTCATGCGCTTTGGTATCCTCATGCCGGATGCGCACTAAGTTATATGCCGGTGTTTCAATGTGGATATTGGGGATCAAAACGATATTGATTTTCTGGCGAACTTCAATATCGTAAATTTCGGCGCGTTTCTCATTGAGAAGGTAGGTAGCAACATCCACTGGCAATTGAACATGCAGTGTGCTGGTATTTTCCTTCATTGCCTCTTCTTGGATGATTCGCAGCACATGAAGCGCTGACGAATCGGTACCGCGAATGAATCCGGTGCCTTGGCAGCGTGTGCATGGAATGTAATTGCTTTCACCGAGAGACGGACGCAGGCGCTGGCGGGATAATTCGAGCAATCCAAAGCGTGAAATTTTTCCGACTTGAATTCGTGCGCGATCTTGTCGTAGCGCTTCATGCAGCCGTGCTTCGACTTCGCGTTGATTGCGCTGCACATCCATATCGATAAAGTCGATGACAATCAGTCCGCCCAAGTCGCGTAAGCGCAATTGCCGCGCGATTTCGTCGGCGGCTTCGAGGTTGGTATTCAGTGCCGTATGCTCGATATCCAAGCCGCGAATTGCGCGAGCAGAGTTGACGTCCACCGATACCAATGCTTCGGTATGATCGATGACGATGGCACCGCCCGATGGTAATGTTACTTGACGTGAATACGCGGTTTCGATCTGATGCTCGATTTGGAAACGTGAGAATAGCGGTACATCGTCGTGATAGAACTTGAGCCGATCCACATTAGCCGGCATGACATGCGCCATAAACTGGCTTGCTTGCTCATAGATGTCGCGGCCGTCGATCAAGATTTCGCCGATCTCCTGGCTAAAGTAATCGCGTATTGCTCGAATGACCAAGCTGCTTTCCTGGTAAATCAGAAAAACGCCGTTTTGATGGTTGGCTGCTTCCTCAATTGCATGCCAGAGCTGCGTCAGGTAATTCAAGTCCCATTGCAATTCTTCGGTGCTACGACCAATACCGGCGGTTCGGGCAATAATGCTCATGCCGGAGGGAATTTCGAGATGTGCAACGACATCGCGCAATTCATTGCGTTCTTCGCCTGTAATACGGCGCGATACGCCACCGCTATTCGGATTATTAGGTATTAAGACCAAATACCGCCCGGCGAGTGAGATATAGGTAGTGAGTGCCGCGCCTTTGTTGCCGCGTTCATCCTTATCGACTTGAACGATTAGTTCTTGGCCTTCGTGCAGGAGATCTTGAATGCGTTCGCTTGTTGCGCCGTTCTTGGATAGGCATGAAGGTACGATTTCTTTGAATGGTAAAAAGCCGTGACGCTCGCAGCCATAATCCACAAATGCAGCTTCTAAACTTGGTTCGATTCGTGTGATAACAGCTTTGTAGATATTGCTCTTGCGTTGTTCTTTACTGATCGATTCGATGTCAAGGTCAATCAGCGTTTGACCATTAACTATCGCAACCCGTAACTCTTCCGGTTGGGTTGCATTAAATAACATTCGTTTCATTTACAGACCTTACGTGTTTTATTTAATTATACTATCCGTATTTTCTCGGATAGATTGTTGGTATACGCAGTTGAAATGACGAGGTTTTGTTTGGGTGGTTTTGTTATAATGGTTATTTATCAAATATATATCTTATTCAGCAGTATGATTTTTATATTGTTATTGAACTTTGAAAGACAAGAATCAATTATTTTTATTGGAAATTATAATGACTCTATATGGCCTTATCCCTGCTTAAGGTAACAGATTTTACATAAAGTTCAAAACATAACTTTATATTCTGTTGTTGCTTTTATGAATATGTTTCTTATAAATTAAAATGCCTTGCCAATTTAATTATTTTTTGTCTCTGATAAATCGGTACATCATCATTTTTTACGGAAATTCTTTGCTTTGAAAATGCCACAAACAGCTAGCATATCGCGCACGGCGAGTTTGCCCGTATCAGTTACCGAGGAATATATCAATGAAAACGGACACAATCAACGAATCGACAATTTTTTTTTAAAACGGTTTAAGAATGTTCCGAAAAGCCATCTGTATCAATTGATCCGTAGCGGTCAGGTGCGGGTTAACGGTAAGCGGATCGACGCCAGCTATCGATTGCAATCCGGTGATTTGTTGCGAATTCCTCCGATCAAGGTGCTTGACAACAAGGTGCAACAACAATCCGTTATTGCTTCAAATCGGTTTTTTGCCTTTACAATCATTTACGAGGACGATGCGTTGCTGGTAATCGATAAGCCAGGTGGTATGGCAGTGCATGGCGGCAGCGGCGTTAGTTTCGGTGTGATTGAGCAATTACGGGCGCAAAATCCGTCGTGGAAATTCCTCGAACTGGTGCATCGCTTGGATCGCGAAACGTCGGGGGTATTGCTGTTAGCGAAAAAACGTAGCGCGCTGGTTGAGTTGCACCGGCAAATTCGCGAGGGATTAATTGAAAAGCATTACCTGGCAATGGTGAAAGGAACGTGGTGCAATGCGCGGCAGCATGTAAAACTTGCGCTCGATAAATTTTTGACGGCGACGGGCGAGCGCCGCGTGGCGGTTGCTGAGAATCGCGGCGACGGCGATAAGTCAAAGTATGCACATACGATTTTTACCTTGCGGAAAGTTTGGAAAAACTACAGTTTATTGGATGCGGAAATTAAAACGGGGCGCACCCATCAAATTCGAGTTCATTTGGCGTATTTGGGGTATCCCATCATCGGCGACGATAAATATGGCGATTTTGAGTTGAATAAACAACTGGCGAAAACAGGAATGAGCGGCTCTAAAAAATTATCGCGAATGTTCCTTCACGCGCACAGCTTACAATTCATTCACCCGTTATCGAGTGAGCCGATAGAATTGCAATCAAGCCTGTCCAATGACTTACAGAACTTTATCGATAATTTAGATTAAATAATAAAAGAGCCTGATCGCTGAAGTTGCCGGGAACAAAATGCTATAATCGGATCATATTTCAGGCGAAGTTATGATTTGATCCGCCTTGACCATGGTTTGCAAAATTTCCCATACGTTGTCGACAATTTTTTCTTGCGCCACTTCATTAGGGTGAATTCCATCGGATTGAAAGAATTCGCGTTTCTCGCCAAACCCTGCCAGTAAAAACGGTACCAGTTTAACTCGATAGTGTTCCGCCAGTTGCGGAAAAATAGCTTGAAACTTCTGCGTGTAAGTGATGCCATAGTTAGGCGGCAGTTGCATACCGGCCAACAGAACGACTGCGTTGCGTTTTTGACAGCTCTCGATGATGGCGGCGAGATTGTCGTAAATGGATTTAATTGATATTCCACGTAAACCATCGTTAGCGCCAAGTTCAAGGATAACGATTTCAGGTTGATGTGTTTCCAGTGCTTGTTGAATTCGATTGCGTCCGCCCAGCGTCGTTTCGCCGCTAATGCTGGCGTTGACGATGCGATAATCGGTATTTTTTGACTGCAATCGCTGTGTCAGCAAAGCAACCCAACCACTTTCCATCGATATGCCATAATTAGCCGAAAGGCTGTCGCCGAAAATCAGCACGGTCTTTGTCGATGCGAAGGCAGAGCCGGAATAAGTAAAGATTGCAAACAGAATAATCAGGAAAAATTTTTTCATGTCAGAGAACATCGTTAAACGGCCTATTTTGTGGACTCAAGCGCTTACTAAGCAAGTCAATACCGGCGATAAGCAACTTACGATACTGCAGGATATTGACTTACAGGTAAATATTGGCGAGGCGGTTGCGATTATCGGTGCCTCAGGTTCTGGGAAATCGACCTTGCTTGGCCTGTTAGCAGGATTGGATTTGCCGACATCGGGAAAAGTTCATTTGGACGAAATCGATATCTTCAGTCTCGATGAGGATAGTCGCGCTGCCTTGCGGGGGCAAATTCTGGGATTCGTATTTCAATCTTTTCAATTACTACCGGCGCTGACCGCGCTGGAAAATGTCATGTTGCCACTCGAGTTGATGAAAAAAAACAATGCCGATTCAGTGGCGCAGGGGTTGCTGAATCGCGTCGGATTGGCGAAGCGCTGCGAACATTACCCTAAGCAACTGTCCGGCGGAGAGCAGCAACGTGTTGCCATCGCGCGCGCTTTTGCAACAGAACCGAAATTATTGTTGGCCGACGAACCTACTGGGAATCTCGATTCAGCCACTGGCGTGCAGATTATCGAATTGATGTTTGAATTGAATCGCGAACACGGAACAACTCTGGTTTTAGTAACGCACGACGAAGTGTTATCTAAGCGCTGCTCGCGCCAAATTCGCTTGGTGGACGGTAAGATTGCTCATTAATTTCAATGTGTTGGTAAATTGTTGCTGTCAGAATAAATAGTTAATCCAATTTAGTAAGTATATCGTTTACTTTGATGAATAATAGTAGTTTATCTTTTAGAATGCTGTTTCGCGACTGGCGTGCAGGTGAGCTCAACGTCTTGGCGTTAGCATTGATCGTTGCTGTCAGCAGTATGACAACGGTCAGTTTTTTTGCCGATCGCGTTGAATTGGCATTGGTGCGCGAAAGCAATCAATTGTTGGGGGCTGACTTGCTGGTTGTTTCAAGTCAGCCGATACCGGAACAATACATGCAAGAAGCCGCAAAGCGGGGATTGTCGGTTTCAACGGTAACAAAATTTCCCAGTATGATTTCTAATGGGGATAGTAGTTTACTAACAGAAATTAAAGCAGTTACTGCAAATTACCCGTTGCGCGGAAGCATACGTTTGGCAGGGCATGCGCAAAAGGTATCGGCAACGCCATCCGAACATCATGCAACTGAAAAAAATCCGCAGCCGGGCACATTATGGGTCGATGAAAAAATCATGATGCGGCTCGAGCTGCAAAGCGGCGATTTAGTTGATGTCGGTGCCATACAGCTAAAAGTAACCGAATTGGTAGTGCGCGAACCGGATCATTCCGTAGGATTTATCAATATGGGACCGCGTGCGATGATGAATGCCGGCGATTTACCGGCATCCGGGTTAATACAGGAAGGCAGTCGCGTTTCTTATCAGTTGTTAATTGCCGGTGAAAATCAGGCGGTGCAACAGTTCCGCGATTGGGTAACGCCTCAGCTTGCCAGAGGACAGCGTGTCGAGGGGATCCGGGATGTGCGCCCGGAGATCAAAGCGGCGTTGGAACGTGCCGAGAAATTTCTCAGTCTGGCGGCATTGGCCAGCGTTGTTTTGGCTGCAGCCGCTATTGCATTGGCAGTGCGCCGATTTACGCAGCGGCATTTGGATGGTTGCGCCGTGATGCGAAGCCTGGGCGCCAGCCAACAGAAAATTTTATTTCTTTATGGCTATTATTTCCTTGCCTTAGGCATTATTACCGGTGCGATCGGGTGCCTATTCGGCTTTGCTTCGCAACAAATCTTATCGCAATGGCTAATTGGCATCGTTGAAACGGAATTGCCATGGCCCAGCATGTTGCCGGCAATGCAAGGCTTGCTGGTCGGATTGGTATTGTTGATCGGATTTGCATTGCCGCCCGTGCTGAATTTGCGCAGCGTTCCTGCATTGCGGGTATTGCGCCGCGATATCGGTTTATCCAATGCGCACAGCATCACAGGTTATCTGCTCGGTTTGGCCGCATTATCGCTTTTGTTTATTTGGAAAGCACAAGAATTGAAACTCGGGATTTATATTGTGCTCGGGTTCGTTGCGGCTATTTTGATTTTTGGCGCTATCGGCTGGCTGTTGATTAAAGTGTTGTCAGGTTTGCGGCATCAAGCGGGTGGCGCTTGGCGCTATGGTTTGGCAAGTATTCGCCGCCGTGCAGTGTCGAGCGTTTTACAAGCGGTGGCATTAGGATTGGGTCTGATGGCATTGTTGATGCTGACATTGATTAAAGACGATTTGATCGACGATTGGCAAGCAAGCCTGCCGCCGGATGCGCCGAATCATTTTTTGGTCAATATTCAATCCGATCAGTTGCAACCCTTGGAAGTGTTTTTTCAACGGTATGCAATCGATCAGCCTCCGATGCATCCGATGGTCAGAGGCCGCTTGGTCAAAATCAACGACAGGACTATTTCTCCGGACGATTATGCCGACGATTTGCACGCAGAGCGGCATATCCGGCGCGAATTCAATCTGACCTGGTCTGACGAATTGACAACGGATAATGAAGTGATACAAGGCACTTGGTGGAGACAAAACAGTGCCGAACCGGAAATATCGATAGAAGCGGGTATCGCTAAAACGATTCGCGTCAAGCTCGGAGACGTTTTAACTTACGACATCGCGGGTACGCAATTCTCGGCCAAAATCACCAATGTGCGAAAAGTCGATTGGGATACCTTCAGGGTTAATTTTTTTGTGATTGTGCCGCCGGGTTTTTTAGAAAAATATTTAGACTTAATTAAATCTATAAATTTTAATTCTGATCTTAAAATATATCCAGGATCATGCTATCTTGCGGC
>JALRCN010000132.1 GCA_023257295.1 Nitrosomonas sp.
TGCCGAAGTCTACAGCAATATAGCGGCCATCTTTGCCGACGAAGATATTCCCGGGGTGCATATCGGCATGAAAATAGCCGTCGCGGAATACTTGAGTAAAGAATATCTCCACGCCCATGCGTGCCAGCTGAGGAATATCCACCCCTTGAGCGATCAATTCATCGACATGACTAATCGGAATACCTTTGACACGCTCCATCACCATTACGCTGGAACGGCAATAATCCCAATAAACTTCTGGCACCAGCAATAATGGGGAATTAAGAAAATTGCGGCGCAACTGACTGCAATTGGCTGCTTCACGCATCAAATCAAACTCATCATCCAAATGGCGGGCAAACTCCGATACGACTTGACGCAATTTCAATCGCTTGCCGTCCGACCAAAGAGCCTCCGCTAACCAAGCGCCGGTATCCATCAATGCGATATCGTGCATAATGATGGAATTCAGATTGGGGCGTAGGATTTTAACCGCAACTTCGGTTCCGTCATGCAAAACAGCCAAATGAACTTGCGCAACAGATGCACTGGCGATCGGAGTTTTATCGAACTTAAAGAAAACTTTTTCGATTTTCTGATCGTATTCTCTTTCTAACGTCGATAAAGCAAGCTCATAAGAAAAAGGGGGTACCTGGTCTTGCAATTTGGCTAACTCATCGGCGATATCCTGAGGTAGTAAATCGCGCCGTGTCGACAGCATTTGGCCAAATTTTACAAAAATCGGCCCCAGCGTTTCCAAAGCCAGCCGCAATCTCTCGCCGCGCGGTTTGTCCAATTTACGCCAAAACGTAAGCATTCTTACGGTTACACGTAAAAACCGCAAGCGGCTGTGACTTAGCACGAACTCGTCCAATCCGAATCGGAAAGCGACGTATTGAATTTTTAACAAACGGAATAAGCGCATGAATGGAGAAATAATCCGGTGATTGGCAGGCTGCTTCGTATTAACAAGAATCGCTCATATCCTGTTTCTTTTCATGGAATTGAGCGCAATCTATCGATTATGCGAGGGGTCGAACACACCATGGTGCAGCGTCAACCGTGCCAGTCGCAGCTCGAGTTGTTCAGTGTCATGATGTAAATTGCATACATCTTCAGCAAATTGTCGAATAGTTGAGTCCTTAGCCAAATAATCCTTTTCCTCGATCAAATATTCGGCAATCGTTTGGGAAATGCGATCGATATTGTCTACATGCCACCGAAGCAATTGTTCGCCGACCTGCCCTAGCCGATGCGCCGGAATATCGCCGATCACTTTGCTAAGATCGTGCGCAAGAACTGTCGTTAAATCGATTTGTTTCCAGATATTGATCAATGTGTTAGCAAGAATTTCATCGCCAACAATTTTTATCTGATCGAATGCGATCGATTCCCGAGTCAGCAGTCTTGGCAATAACAACGGAGAAAATGTCAATGTCGCATCGGCACCGTTCGATGAATTAACCGATCGCACCTCACCTTCGGCATTGATATACAGCATCAAATCAATCAGCGGCAGCGCACGGATACAAATTGTTTTTCCCGAATAAGCGCGCAGCC
Organism: Nitrosomonas sp.; assembly: GCA_023257295.1. Classification (GTDB taxonomy): domain Bacteria; phylum Pseudomonadota; class Gammaproteobacteria; order Burkholderiales; family Nitrosomonadaceae; genus Nitrosomonas. The sequence goes on from JALRCN010000132.1 coordinate 1,540, forward strand.
TTTCCCGCGTCCATTTATCGTTACGTAACAGATGATTGGTTGGTGTAATTACAGCGGATATCAGCATGGTATTTCACGTTTACGAATCTCTTTCCGGCTATCAGCAACATGCATGGCCATTGATCTCGGCTAACAGGCTGTTGAAAAACTATTTGCGTTGCTGTTGCGGTGTCAAAAACAGGCTAAAATGCTCATTTATTATGCTAAGACTTCGCTTTTTCGCCTGCTTCCGCCTTGCATCGGCTGCCTCGAAAACGTTTCTCGACGGCCTGCTAATGGCAAGTTCATGAGTATAGCATTATATTTTTGCCCACTCTCTGCCATTCAATGCGTTATTTCTTTACTGGCATACTCCGGTACCCATTGTTGCAATTGATCGCGAACCTCTTGATCGGTTAGAACGGTGACGCCTTTTAACCATAGCTCCAAGTTCGACAACCATTGTTCATCGACTTGGCGTGCCTGTGCGATGCGGACTTTTTGATGCGGTGTCGGCAGGGTGTCTTCATTGGCGGACAACAATTCTTCGTGCAACTTCTCTCCGGGACGCAATCCGGTGTATACGATACGAATATCCTCTTCGTTTAGACCGGATAAACGAATCATGACATTGGCCAGATCGACAATTTTGACCGGATCGCCCATGTCCAGTACAAATATTTCGCCACCACCCCTAACACCTCCCATCAATCCGGCTTGCAATACCAGTTGAGCCGCTTCCGGAATGGACATGAAATAACGCGTTATTTCATGATGTGTGATCGTAATAGGACCGCCCCTGGCAATTTGCTCACGAAACTTGGGAATCACACTGCCTGTACTTCCCAGCACATTACCAAAACGCACCATGACAAAGCAGGTGGAATGCGATGGATTGCCCGGATTGGCAGCAGGTTTTGAAATGGATTGCTGCCATGCTTGGCAGACCATTTCAGCCAAACGTTTGGTTGCTCCCATGACACTGACCGGATTGACTGCCTTATCAGTGGAAACCAATACGAATTTCTCCACTGCAAAACGGATTGCCACTTGCGCCAGCACATAAGTACCCAATACGTTATTTAGCAATGCTTGACACGCATTTTCCTGTTCCATCAGCGGCACATGCTTATATGCAGCGGCGTGAAATACTACCGAAGGTTTGAATTGGGTGAAAAGCTGCGCCATCCTTGCTTCATCTTTGATATCTCCAATTACGAAAGACATTTGTGATCCCGGCGTACGCGCTATAAACTCTTCTTGAATATCGTATAGTGCGAATTCATTCAATTCCAGAAATACAATCCGACTCGGGGAAAATGCGGCAATTTGACGGCAGAGTTCGGCGCCGATCGATCCGCCTGCACCCGTAACGAGCACTACTTTTCCCGTGAGTAAACCGTGCAATCCTTCGTCATCGAGTATGACAGGTTCTCTGCCTAACAGATCGGCTAATTCGATTTCGCGGATTTGCGATACGGTTGTTTTGCCGCTGATCAAGTCTATATAAGAAGGTACCGTCATCGCTTTGACGCCGATTTCTGCGCACATTTCCAAAGCGTGCCGGTGAATGCGATTCGAAACAGACGGCATGGCAATGATCACATGCCCTACATTCAATTTTTGTACCCACTGCGGCAGTTCGTCGATGACACCTAGAACACGCACGCCTTGCAATCGCGTGCCTAGTTTCCTGGGGTCGTCATCCAACATGCCGACCACATGCCAATCCCGGCTCCCTGTCAATTCTTTTACCAGGCTGACTGCTGTATTCCCGGCGCCGAGAATCAGTACCAGCTTTGCGCCATATCCATCCAGGCTGGTTAATCGACGCTCTTTCCAGGCTCTATAAATCAAACGGCTGCCGCCCATGATCAGTAACAACATCAGTGGAACCATCACAAAAACCGCTGCGGGTATCGTATCCAACAACCCAACCAGCCATAGAATCAATGTGATGACGCCGTAACCAAGCATGGCTGCGACAAAAATCCGCTTCAGATCGGGCATGCTCGCATAACGCCATAATCCTCTATATAACCCCAGCCACAAAAAGAAGATCGTTTGAACCGGTATTGCCCACGGCAGGATTTTTGTCAGTGTAGTCCACGCTTCGACAGGAATTTCAAAATTAAAGCGGAACAAATAAGCGAGCAACCAAGCGACTGCGATAGCTGTAAAATCGTGAACAATTGCTATGAATGTTCGAATTCCGAATTTGCTGATAAACAGACTATCCATGATCATAGAAAATTTTTTGGTTGCGATCGGCAATGATCATGAGCATCGAATAAATGCCGACCCAGATCATCGCTGTCCATAATTGCGTATTCAAATCCTGCTGACCGGCCCAGACTGCGCTGCCGCCCGCTCCTAGCATCAATGCGTAACCGAATAATGCCGTATTGCGATGTCCCCAACCGCTTTGCACTAGGCGTTGATAATAATGCTCGCGGTGTGCTTTCCAAAATTTTTCGCCATGCAACGTGCGTTTGATGAGCGTTACCGTTGCATCCGCAATGAATGGAGAGAATACCAGGAATGGAAACCATATTGTCCATAACCCGTCGGTCCAACCCATTACGCCAAGGGTTGCAGCCAAGAATCCCATTGGTACAGAGCCGACATCACCTAAAAAAATACGGGCGGGATGAAAATTATGCAATAAAAACGCCAGCGCAGCCGCAGCAACGATGAAATTGATCAATGCAAAATGATCGTTGCCTTCCAGAAGGGCAAAACAACCATAATAACCGAATCCAATGACAGTCATTCCGCCCGCCAATCCATCGGAACCATCCATAAAATTATAAAGGTTAGACATCCAGACGATCATGACAGCGATGCATAGGATTTGCCACCATTCGTAGTGAGTATACAAAAAACCGATTGCAAAAACTGCTACCGCGATACTCTGTACTAATAATCTGCTCCATACGGATGCACCTAAAACATCGTCGACCAACGACACGATTATTAACAGGGTCATGCCGGCCCATAGGACCGTGGGGACTGCTACCCAATAAACAAGCCATGTAACAATGATGCCTGACAGTACGCCAAGACCGCCGCTGCGCGGAATGGGTTTAACATGCAATGAACGTGAATTCGGGTGATCCAATATCCAGTTCGATTTGGCTTTAATTAGCCACAAAATACAAATAAAAGATAACGCGAACGATAGTAGCGGCGCGGTTATGACTGTCAAAGGAAAATCCAAAACCATGATCGGATTATCCACTAATGATCGATAAGAAAAACAACCACTTTCTTATCTTTCGACAAAAAAGTGGTTGTTTGGATGCGATTTGCTTGCTGCTAATCCTGAAGAACCTTAAAACATAGGATTGGTCGCATAGCTTTTATGTGCGGCGGCAGCGGCGGCACCGCGTTCAACTTTCATACCCATGTCGGACAAAACGGTTTCCAGCGCATTCAAGCAAAAAATTACATTCTCCACTCGGCATGAAGTACCCATCAATCCGAAGCGCCATACCTTTCCAGCAAAATCGCCTAAGCCGGCGCCGATCTCGAGATTATAATCGTCCAGCAGACGGCGGCGAACTTCTTTCTCATCCACGCCAGACGGCACAACAACCGAATTCAGTTGCGGCAAGCGGTATTCTTCTTTAACCACATAATTCATTCCCAATGTTGCGAAGCCCGATTTTAATGCTTCGTAATTATACCGATGGCGCGCCCATGAATGTTCCAGGCCCTCCTCTGCCAACATCAGCAGCGATTCATGCAGCGCATAAAGTGCATTGGTTGGCGCGGTATGATGATAGGTGCGTGCTGACGAACCCCAATAATTCAACAACAAACTGATATCCATGAACCAGCTGTGTACTTTGCTTTTACGATTTTTAACCAGTTCGGTCACGCGCTCGGAGAAACTGACTGGCGATAGGCCCGGTGGGCAGGATAAGCATTTCTGGCTGCCGGAATAGATCGCATCGATTCCCCATTCGTCCACTTTAATCGGCGTGCCACCCAGCGAAGTGACGGTATCGACAATAGTCAGGCAATTGTACTTGCGTGCAATTTCACACAGTGTTTTGGCATCAGACTGCGCGCCGGTAGAAGTTTCCGCATGAACGAATGAGATGATCTTGGTATCGGGATTCTTTTTTAGCGCGTCTTCAACTTTCTGCGGATCGACCGGTTCACCCCATTTGTCGTCAACAACTAACGCGACGCCGCCATGACGTTCCACGTTCTCGATCATGCGTCCGCCAAATACGCCGTTGCGGCACACGATGACTTTATCGCCCGGTTCGATCATATTGACAAAACACATTTCCATGCCCACCGATCCGGGCCCGGAAACCGGGAAGGTCATCCGATTCTTGGTTTGGAATGCATAGCGCATCAACCCTTTAATTTCTTCCATCATTTCGGTGAAAACGGGATCCAAGTGACCCAAGGTTGGGCGTGCCATTGCATTTAACACGCGCGGATGCGTATCGGACGGACCGGGGCCCATCAAAACACGTTGCGGCGGATAAAAAACTTTGACTTCTTTTTCGGGACGAAAATCTTCGGTATTCATGAACAATCCTAAGTTAATAATATAATCTGATTTATTGTGTGAGAAACATTGATTTTATCAAGTGAGAGGAGAGTTTACTATAAACTGAACTCGCCAAATAAATTATCCTTTGCGATGCATTGGAAAATCGAAAGAATGGATTAATTATCATCCGATTACCTATAGGAGCAGGCCGATTTATCTCGTGCGGTTAATTGATAAATCGTGCCATCAACGCTAGCCGAATCATCGAGCAATTTAAATAGATTCAGCCCTATTTCAAAAATTTCTCTTTTATTACCTGTGCGACGATTAACCCCGCAATCAATGCGATAACAGAGTAAAGAATAGTTTCTAGCAAATCGGTCATCAAACCGGATTCCTTTTAATTAATATGAGATCACTCATTTTATATCAGCAAGCCGTTGAAAACTATCCGCGCTGTTGTTCGGTGTCAAAGCAGTCGGCTCATGTCGCCGCCACAAAACCCGCTGAGGGGCTCGCTGCAATCTTTTCCAACGGCAATGACTTTAAAAAGCTCGCCCATTTCCGCTGGACTGATCAGTTTCTGCAATTGATTGGAAAGCGGCAAGTAATGCTGCGGGTCCGTTGCAGGCGTACGAGCAAGGATATCGGTAATACCGCAATTGATGAGAAAGTGTGCTTGCGTAGTGAAGCCCAGGAATTGCAATCCGTTGTCTACCGCCGTATGCGCAATGGCGCTGAAATCCACGTGACTGGTGATGTCTTGCAAGCCTGGTAAAAAGAATGGATCGCCGTGCGAGCGATGGCGGTAATGGCACATGACCGTACCTTGATTGCGCTGCGGATGATAATACTCGCGTTCGCCGAAACCATAATCGAGCAGCAAAATTACCCCTTGGCGCAGTAATTTTGACAAACTGCGAATGAAGCCGGTAGCGGCAAGATTGATTTCGCTGACATAGTGAAAAGAAACGGTATTGTCCGGGTTGATGAGGCGCAGCAACCGATTTGCGGCGGCATGAAGCGCTTCGTCTTGTATCGGGCGATCTTGCCATGCAAATCGGGTATCGTGCCAAGTCACACCACGTTCAAAAATCGTATCGTTTTGCCATACCACCAAATGAACCGGTATTGCATCCAATACTTCATTGGCAAGCACGATTCCGGTTAATTGGTCGGGCAATTGCTCCAGCCATTCAATTCGGGGCAATAGGTGCGGTACTGTTTGGGCAAGTAACGCCTGTTGCCGCTGCCGTAATTCGCCACTTATTTCAAGAATAAAGTATTTTCCGGGCAAAGCTCCGATTTGCTCCAATTCCAGCAATAAATCCAACGCCAGCTTGCCGGACCCGGCACCGAATTCGAGCAAATCGCAAGATTTGATTTGCCGCATCATGTGCGACACTTGTTGTGCCAATGTGCGGCCGAACAATGAAGAAATTTCCGGCGCCGTGACAAAATCGCCAGCGTTGCCCAATTTAGCCGCGCCGCTGCTGTAATAGCCCATGCCCGGCGCATACAACGCAAGATTCATATAGCGTTCAAAAGAAATCCAGCCGCCTGCGGCGGCAATCTGCTCGCGGATCATGGTTTGCACCGCATGGCTATGCGCCAGCGCGGCTTCGCTGGCGGTGGGCAAGTCTGCATGTAAAGGCATACGCAACTGTTTATGGTAAATTGCAAAAGTTTTCGATGAATCGGATCATAGTGTAGCAGCACTTTGCGGGAGGAGATGTGCAAGAAAAAGTAATTCTGGTGACGGGTGGCGCAAAACGGGTAGGTGCTGCGATTTGCCGCAGATTGCATGCTCAGGGCGCGCGATTGATTGTGCACTATCGCACTTCACTTAATGAAGCCAAGATATTGCAGGATGAATTGAATCGAGAACGCGCCAATTCAGTGGCTTTGATACAAGGGGACTTGCTCGACACCGGATTACTGCCCGATATGATCACGAAAACCGTTGATCGCTTCGGTCAATTGGACGTGCTGATCAACAATGCTTCCAGCTTCTTTCCGACACCGTTGCAACAGTGCGGCTTGGAAGATTGGGAAGATCTGATCGGCAGCAATCTGCGCGCGCCGCTTTTTTTATCTCAAGCAGCTGCGCCGTATCTGAAAAAGCGATTCGGTTGCATCGTCAATATCGTCGATATCCACACCGAACGTCCGTTGAAAAACCACATCATCTACAACGCCGCCAAAGGCGGATTGCTTTCGTTAACCAAATCGTTAGCCGTGGAAATGGCACCGGAGGTTCGGGTCAACGGCGTTTCGCCGGGGGCGATTTTATGGCCGGAAGATGAGGCGTGGTCCGATGAAACGGCGCGTCAGCAAATTATCGCCACCACTTTGCTTAAGCGCTGCGGCGAACCGGATGATATCGCCAGGACGGTGCAGTTTTTAATCGCCGATGCGCCTTATATCACCGGACAAATCATTGCGGTGGACGGTGGGCGCAGCATCCATTTGTAATCTTGGCGGTTGCGGCAGTGAAGTCGCTCGGGCGGTTACGCGTGTCCCGCGCTCTTCTCCCGCGAATCGCGCAATGTCACGGCGCGGTTGAATACCGGACTACCGGGTTTCATATCCAAGCGATCGGCAACGAAATAACCGTTGCGCTCAAATTGGAAGCTTTGTTCCGGTTGTGCATCGCATAACGCTTGTTCCACGTACGCGGTGATCACTTCTTTCGAATCGGGATTCAGCGCCGTTTTGTAATCCTTGCCACCGCTGTCCGGATAGGGATCGGAAAACAATCGGTCGTACAGACGTATTTCCGCTGTTTGTGCGTGATTTGCCGATAACCAATGAATATTGCCTTTGACTTTGCGGTTCTCGGCACCGGGCGTTCCGCTTTTGGTTTCCGAGTCGTAAGTGCAATGAATTGCCTCAATTTCTCCTTGCGCGTTTTTGACAACCTGCACGCATTTGACGATAAAGGCATAGCGCAACCGCACCTCGGCGCCCGGAGACAGACGAAAATAGCCTTTGGCGGGTGTTTCCATGAAATCGTCGCGTTCGATATAAAGCACTTTCGAGAAAGGAACGGTGCGTTTGCCCCATTCCGGGTTTTGCGGATGATTCGGCGCAAAACAATCTTCTTGCCGATCTTCCGGGTAATTATCGATAACCAGTTTTAGCGGCCTTAAGATGGCAATGCGGCGCGGCGCGGTTGCGTTCAAGTCCTCGCGCAGACAATCTTCCAATATGCTCATGTCGATCCACGAATCTGCTTTGCTGATGCCGATGCGCTCGGCAAACAAGCGGATTGAACGCGGCGTAAATCCGCGGCGGCGCACTCCCGCCAGCGTGCTCAAGCGCGGATCGTCCCAGCCGTCGACCAGTTTACTTTCCACCAGTTCGATCAATTTGCGTTTGCTCATCACGGTATACGTCAGGTTAAGGCGGGCAAACTCGATTTGCTGCGGATGGCACGGCACTTTACCGACGAGCTGGTCCAGCACCCAATCGTACAGCGGGCGGTGATCCTCGAATTCCAGCGTGCACAACGAATGCGTAATTCTTTCCAGCGCGTCGGAAATGCAGTGCGTGTAGTCGTACATCGGATAAATGCACCACCGGTCGCCGGTGCGTTGATGGTGCACATGGCGGATACGGTAAATCACCGGATCGCGCATGTTGATGTTGGGGGAAGCCATGTCAATCTTGGCGCGCAGCACGTATTTACTGTCCGGAAATTCTCCGGCTTTCATGCGCCGGAACAAATCCAGGTTTTCCGCCACCGGACGATCGCGGTAGGGGCTGTTCTTGCCCGGACTGGTCAATGTGCCGCGAAATTCGCGGATCTCCTCCGCGGAAAGGCTTTCGACATAAGCTCTTTCCTGCACGATCAGAAATTCGGCGAATTCGTAAAGCCGGTCAAAATAATCGGAAGAGTAATACAGATGCTCGCCCCAATCGAAACCTAACCACGAAACGCTATCGCAAATCGAATCGACATATTCTTGCGCCTCCTTTTCCGGGTTGGTGTCGTCGAAGCGCAAGTGGCATACGCCGCCGTAATCGTGCGCGATACCGAAATTCAGACAAATACTTTTGGCATGGCCGATATGCAAATAGCCGTTCGGTTCCGGCGGAAAGCGCGTTTCTACGCGTCCACCCCATTTGTCGGCACGATTGTCATTGTCGATAATATTGCGGATAAAATTGGCGGGGGCCGATTCAGCCGGTAAGTCTGTTTTGTCTTTCAAAGCGCTTATCTCTCAAGATGATCATATTTTTGGGGATTATAACGGTGATTGCGTTAAAATCCACTCCTCGGCAGCGGCGGAATACAAATCGGCCAGATCTATATTTGACTTTTGACGGAGCCTGGCATAAAATCACCGGCTCTTTTTTGAATTTGCAGGACAGGTTTTTGTGAAAACATTTTCAGCCAAACCACACGAAGTAAATCATGACTGGTTCGTCATTGATGCGACCGACAAAGTACTGGGTCGCTTGGCTTCGTTGATTGCTCATCGCTTGCGCGGCAAGCACAAGACCATTTATACGCCGCACGTTGACACCGGCGATTATATCGTCGTCGTTAATGTCGATAAAATTCGCGTAACTGGCAATAAGCTGGATGATAAGATTTATTATCGCCATTCCGGTTATCCGGGCGGTATTTACGCAACGCCGCTGAGAAAAATGCATGCGCGTTTCCCGGCGCGACCGCTTGAAAAAGCAGTCAAGGGTATGCTGCCCAAAGGCCCGCTAGGCTACGCGATGCTAAAGAAATTAAAAATTTATGCGGGCGACACACATCCTCACGCTGCACAGCAACCTAAACCACTGGAAGTCAGAGCATAACTATGGCTACGCAATACAATTACGGAACAGGGCGACGTAAAAGCGCGGTAGCCCGCGTGTTTATGAAGCCGGGAAAGGGCGCAATCATTATCAACGACAAAGCGATTGACGATTACTTTTCACGCAAGACAGGGCGCATGATCGTCAGACAGCCGCTGGAATTGACGAACAACGCCAATACATTCGACATCATGGTTAATATCCATGGCGGTGGAGAATCTGGTCAGGCCGGTGCGGTGCGTCATGGCATTACCCGTGCTTTGATCGATTACGATGCGACGCTAAAACCCGTTTTAAGCAAAGCGGGTTTGGTGACTCGCGATGCACGCGAAGTGGAGCGTAAAAAAGTTGGTTTGCGCAAAGCTCGCCGCCGTAAGCAATTCTCTAAACGATAACGTTATCGTTACTCGAGTTTTACGAAAAAGCCGCCTTAAGCAAGGCGGCTTTTTTATTTAATATCTGGCAAAATGCCGATTCAAGAGAAAAAATAAAAAAGGAGTTGCAATGATTAATGTGGGTATCGTCGGGGGTACCGGATATACGGGGGTAGAATTGCTTCGCCTGCTGGTGCAGCATCCGAAGGTAAAAATCAAGGCCATTACCTCACGGGGGGAAGCCGGCATACCCGTTGCGGATTTGTTCACCAATTTGCGCGGACATATCGATCTTAAATTCAGCGATCCGGTCGATGCAAAGCTGAACAAATGCGATGTCGTGTTCTTCGCCACTCCCAACGGTATTGCCATGCAGCAAGCGGAATCCTTGCTTCAAGCCGATGTTAAAGTGATAGATTTGGCTGCGGATTTTCGCATCAAAGACGTTGCGGAATGGGAGAAATGGTATGGCATGCAGCATGCCTGTCCTCATTTGGTTGCCGAGGCAGTCTACGGTTTACCCGAAATCAATCGCGACGAAGTGAAAAAAGCGCGTTTGATCGCCAATCCCGGATGCTATCCGACAGCCGTGCAACTCGGTTTCTTGCCGCTGATTGAAGCCGGTGCTATCGATACAAGCCATCTCATTGCCGATGTTAAATCCGGTGTATCCGGAGCAGGAAGAAAAGCCGAAGTGCATACGTTGCACGCTGAAGCCTCCGATAATTTTAAAGCTTACGGTGTTCCTGCCCATCGGCATCTTCCCGAGATAAAGCAAGGACTGTCCAAAGTGGCCAAACATCCTGTCGGCCTTACCTTCGTTCCTCATTTGGTGCCGATGATTCGCGGCATTCATGCAACGCTGTATGCCAAGCTCACAAAAAAAGTTGACCTGCAGGCGTTATATGAGAAACGCTATCGAAATGAAGCATTCGTCGACGTATTGCCTGCCGGGAAACATCCAGAAACTCGCTCGGTACGCGGCTCCAATCTCTGCCGCATTGCCGTGCATCAACCGCAAGGTGGGGATACGGTGGTGATCCTGTCGGTAACGGACAACTTGGTTAAAGGGGCTGCAGGACAAGCCATACAAAACATGAATATCTTATTTGGCTTACCCGAAACCATGGGTATCGGCCAAGTTCCGCTGTTGCCTTAAAAACTTATCCGGTGTTCAACTTGTTGAGAAAAAAACCGGGAATTCTGGCTGCTCGCTTGGTCGTTCGCGCCCGCCCCTCGTGGCAAGATCGATTCGCTATTGCAACAATCGGCTGCGTATTTCTGGCCGCATTCGGTTGGGTCATGTATGAAATCGGTAGGCATGAGGCGCTGGAGCAGCAAGATGATTTTGAACAAAGCGAACGCCCGGATGACGCCCATGAAGAACAGCCGAGCTATAGTTTTAATCCGAGCGCTTGCCGTCAAACCAAAAAACAAAAGCTATGCGGCGAGATCGGCGATTTGACCCAGCAACTGCAAATCAATACCACTTCCAATCAGAATCTAACCGTACAAGTCAAAACACTGGCAAGCGAGAACGATCAACTGAAAGAAAAACTGGCATTTCTTCAACACCTGCTATCCGGCAATAACAAAACAGGCATTTCTGTATATCAATTCAGTCTGAAAGAAACGCAAACCTCGGGCATTTACCGTTATGCGTTGACATTACTGCAAGGCGAGGAAAAGAAAGGATATTTTAAGGGAAATCTGAGATTCCAAGTACAATTATTGCAAAACGGACACAGCAAGACCATACCGCTTATCGGCAAGCATTCCAAGCAAGATTTCCCCGTCAATTTTAAATCGTTGCATCGATTCGAAGAAAGCTTCAAAGTGCCGCCCAATGCCGTTGTTGAAAGTATTCAAGTACAAATCTTTAAAAATGGCGAAAGCAAGGCGCTATTGACCGAAATCGCAAAACCGGCATCGTGAAGGAGACAAGACCATGTTCGGGAAAAAGAAAAACAACCTGCATCATCATATCGATACATTGATCGGTGCCAATACGCAGATTACCGGAGACATCAACTTCTCCGGCGGCATGCGGATCGACGGCCGTATCATCGGCAATGTCATTGCGACCGGAGATCAACACAACAGTACGTTGGTATTGAGCAATGAAGGCAGCATTCAAGGAAATATCAAAGCCACCAATGTGGTTCTGAACGGCACGGTGACCGGATCGATACAAGCGACCGATTATTTGGATTTGCAAGAACATGCCAAAGTATACGGCGACGTTTATTACGGTTCTATGGAAATTCAACTGGGCGCATCGGTTGAGGGAAAAATGACCCATCAAAGCAAATCGGAGATCGGCCTGTTAGCAGCAAATATAACTGACCGTTCCGAAACGCAATAAATTGAAGTTTCGTGCGGCGTCGTTTGCTGCTTCTGCTTCATATTGATTTGGACTTTTGTAATTCAGGTAGAGGCGTGTTTCAAATCGACGCATTGCGCTGCGCCTAATGGCACCTTACAAATCCACGGATCTACAAATCTTCCGCCTCGATTACCGTCAGATCCTCAACGTCAGCCAGTTTCGCCAGCAAACCAGTGTAATTTCTCAGTTGCGTTTGCAGCGTTTGTAATTCGTTGCGGAAGTCGGCATTGCTCGGGGGATGCGAAAGCGCCTTGCTGGCTTTTACGGTGCCATTGGGCGGTGAAGGGGCGCATGATCTGGTTCAGCACCACATGGCGATGCGGGCGAATTGAATGCAGCCGCGCCTGTGCGTTTTGAGTGTTTGTCGCGTGAGGCCGAATAAGGCATGAACGCTGTCCAGCGCGGTTTGTTCGACACCGGCTTCGTCCGGCAGCGGTTGCGTGGTGATGCGTGTGGTTCGACGAGTGGAGTATCGCTCAAGGATAAAGCAGCAGCAAGCGATAACCCACTGCGTTCAGTTGGCTGCTGTCAAAGTCCAGGCGGATTTCGAGGTCGTTCCGGGGTTTGAGGAATGGCTCATTTTTTTTCTCATCGAGCAAATAATCCTGCGCAGTAAAAATCTTACTGGCGATGGTATTTTCTTTCGCATCCAGCAATAGTAGGTGTACTGCGGGTAATGCTTGCGGGAAAGGTGCATGGTTGTGGATGGTTGCTTGCATCGTGGTTATTTCCGGTTGCCGCACGGCGTTTTTTTGTAAGTCGGATGATTCGATACCCAGTAGCTTGATTTCTTGCGGATAGGGAACGGAGCAGCCAAGCCAGTTGCAGTAGTGTTCCAGAGACGGTCTTATTTTGGGCAGGGCGACGGTCAGTTCCGTGCGGTAGTGATATGTAAGCTGGCCAATCAACAGCAACAGCAGAACGATGTTGACCAATCCCCATAGCCATGGCGAAGGTTCTCTGGGCACCGTATCGTCGAATAATCGATCCGGGGTACCGGCAGGTTGAGGGCTCCAGTCGAAATCGAGCGGTTGTGCGGCCAATGCGTCCGGCGGTATAGTGATTGCCGAGCTATCGAAAATCTGAATTTTGCGCGGCCTTGACGGAGGCGGGTATTCGATGGCGGATTCATTGACGGTAATCAGTGTGGCAAATCCGTTGAACACGCGCTGACAGTGGCCGCAACGTACGTCGCCGCCGTGCGCTTGCAACTGTGAGGAATTGACGCGAAATATGGTATTGCAACTTGGGCAGAACGTTACGAGTGCCATACGCTATTGCCTATATCGAAATAGAATCATTGCTGCCGCCAGTGTTATCGCACCGGCGGCATTATTTCATTTTTTGCTGCCGGTTAACAACACCCAACCTTCTTGCTCGTCGGCGACTTCCATCTCGAACCAGCGTTGATAAACTTGCCTGACCTCTTCCGCTTGTTCTTGCAGAATACCGGATAGCGCGATATGGCCTTGGGGGCACACCGCTTGCGCGAGGATGGGTGCAAGGATCGTCAGCGGATTTGCCAGGATGTTGGCGACGACGATATCCATTACGGCATTGCTTTCCTGCGGCTGGTTCGTTGCACTGAATACAAATTGCGTCGGGTCGCAATTATTGCGTAGTGCGTTGTCCAGACTGGATTTAATCGCTTGCGGGTCGATATCGATGCCGCACGCATGGCTGGCGCCAAGTTTTAATGCCGCAATTGCCAGAATGCCGGAACCGCAACCATAATCCAGCACTTTGTCGCCGGGTTGCACGCGCCGATCCAGCCACTGCAAGCAAAGCTGCGTGGTCGGATGGCTTCCGGTACCGAAGGCCAAACCGGGATCGAGGATCAGATTGATTGCGTCTGGATCGGGCGATTGATGCCAGGTAGGAACGATCCATAGGCGCGGCGAGATTTGAATCGGATCGAATTGCGATTGCGTCAGGCGAACCCAGTCTTGTTCTTCGACATGCTCCACAAGGCATTGGGGGAGAAATCCGAGCTGCGCTATTTCTGCGGCGTGTTGCAGGATGGTTTCGATAGACGCGCCTTGGTCGAACATTGCGGACACTTCGGCGTTTTGCCAGATTTCGCCGCCCGGTTCTCCGGGTTCCCCGAACAACATTTGTTCGTTTTGTGTGTCGGCAGCGGCGTCGTGAATGTCGACCGATAGTGCGCCTTGTTCCATCAGTGCATCGCTCAATAATTCGGCATGTGCCGAATCGGTTTTAATGACTAGCGTGATCCAAGCCATGCCGGTTACGGACAAAGATCAGTGAGCGGGCAATCACTCAGCTTTGTTATGCAATGCAAGCTTCTGTTCCAAATAGTGAATCGAAGCACCGCCCTGCAGGAACGTTGCATCGTTGAGCAAGTCACGATGCAACGGGATATTGGTTTTGATGCCGGTGACGACCATTTCGGACAACGCGATGCGCATACGCGCAATCGCCTGATCGCGCGTATCGCCGTAAGTGATGATTTTGCCGATCATCGAATCGTAATACGGCGGAACCATGTAATTATGATAAACGTGCGAATCGACGCGCACGCCGGGGCCGCCCGGTGCGTGGTATTGCGTGATGCGCCCGGCGGAAGGGGTGAGCTTGTAAGCGTCTTCCGCGTTGATGCGGCATTCGATGGAGTGCCCTTTGAATACCACGTCTTTTTGATCGATGGGCAGCGCATGACCGGCAGCAACATTGATTTGCGCTTGCACCAGATCGATGCCGGTAATCGCTTCGGTGACCGGATGTTCCACCTGGAGCCGCGTGTTCATTTCAATGAAATAAAATTCATTGTTTTCGAATAAGAATTCGAAAGTTCCGACGCCCCGATATTTGATGCGACGGCAAGCATCCGCACAGCGCTCGCCGATTTTGTTGCGCAATTTTTCCGGGATGCCGGGTGCGGGTGCTTCCTCGAGAATTTTTTGATGACGGCGTTGCATTGAGCAATCTCTCTCACCCAGATGCACGGCGTTGCCGTGCTCGTCGACCAGTAGTTGGAATTCGATATGACGCGGATTCTCCAGAAATTTTTCCGCATAGACGACAGGGTTGCCGAATGCTGCTTGTGCTTCGTTACGTGTCATGATGACGGCATTGGATAATGCCGCTTCGGTATGCACCACGCGCATACCCCGCCCACCGCCGCCGCCGGCGGCTTTGATGATGATCGGGTAGCCGATGTCTTTGGCGATTTTTTTGATTTCGTCGATGTTTTCAGGCAACGCCCCATTTGAGCCCGGCACGCAGGGAACACCTGCTTTGATCATGGCGTTTTTGGCGCTGACCTTGTCACCCATTAGGCGAATCGTTTCAGGGCGCGGGCCGATGAATACAAAACCGCTTTTTTCCACGCGTTCGGCGAAATCGGCGTTCTCGGATAAGAAGCCATAACCGGGGTGAATCGCTTCTGCATCGGTGACTTCGGCGGCACTGATGATGGCAGGAACATTCAAATAGCTTAGGCCGACCGGTGCCGGGCCGATACAAACGGATTCGTCGGCCAACATGACGTATTTGGCTTCCGCATCGGCTTCGGAATGTACCGCGACGGTTTTGATGCCCATCGCACGGCAAGCGCGTTGAATTCGTAATGCAATTTCGCCGCGATTGGCGATAAGGATTTTTTCAAACATGGTTATCTGATTTCTATTCAGATCGTTATTGAATAACGAATAAAGGTTCGCCGTATTCGACCGGATGCCCGTTTTCGCGCAAGATCGCTTTAATCACACCGCTTTTATCGGCTTCGATTTCGTTTAGCAATTTCATTGCTTCGATGATGCACAGTGTGTCGCCCGCTTTTACGGATTGGCCGACCTCGACAAACGGGGTTGCGCCGGGCGAGGCGGCACGGTAGAAAGTACCTACCATGGGCGATTTAACGATATGTCCATCCGGGATTGAATTTTGAGCGGAAGATCCGGTTTCTTCGGTTTTATCGACTCCAAGCGTGGATGCATGCTGCTGCGCAGGCGGCATGATGGCAGGCATTGCGGATGGCATAAATGCATAATTCTGCACCCCGGAACCAGATTTGCTGATGCGAACTTTTTCCTCGCCTTCGGTAATTTCCAATTCCGCAATACTGGATTCTTCAACCAGTTCAATGAGCTTCTTCAGCTTTCTTAAATCCATATTCAATCCCCCGAGACATTATCTCGCTTACGATAGAGTTAGACGATCAAAAAAATAAAATGAATGAAATTGCAATCGACGCCGGATTAATGAGAGGTCATCGCATATTCGAGCGCCAATTCATAGCCTTTTGCGCCCAGACCACTGATGACGCCGATCGCCAGATCCGAAAAATACGAATGATGGCGAAAAGGTTCGCGGGAATAAATATTCGACAAATGGACTTCGATGAAAGGCAGATGGACCGCTGTCAATGCATCGCGCAAAGCGACACTGGTATGCGTATACGCTGCCGGATTAATGATGATGAAATCCGTTCCGTCACTCATGGATTGTTGAATGCGATCAATCAAGGCCGATTCGGCATTGCTTTGAAAAAAATCCAGCTTAATGTCGGCATATTCGGCTAATCTGGCTAAATTTCTGTTAATATCTTGCAAGGTGGCGTTGCCATAAATCTCCGGTTCGCGTTTGCCCAGCAAATTCAAATTGGGGCCGTGAACAATCAAGATATTTTTAATCCTTGCATTTTTTGAGTTCATTTGCGAATTATGGACTGTTATGCTGAAAATGTACAGATTTTTGACGAATTTCGCCGAACTTGTCGGGAATTTGTTTGAAAATTGAAACAAAAAATAATGTGGATATCCGATATTTTTTGCTAAGAGTCGCCGAATTGTTCCGGATTCGTCATGACAACGAAAGTCGGCATGACGCATAATTTAGTATTTCCTTAGAAAATACATTGATCGATCTTTTCTCCAATAGTTCGTAAAAAAATCCCGCTTTTAAAAATCCCCTATTGTATTCGTGGTGATTAAAGTTCACACTCTGAATGGGGTTTTTATTATTTTGCAATCCATAACCCTTCCTCAGATTCTCTTCGAGGATTAATCCGAGAAATCCATTAGATAAGGAAGAGTCACATGAAAAATAGCTTTAACTCGATATTGCAAGGAACAATCAGTTTGTTTTTCCTCGGATTCAGCGGTTGGGTCAGCGCTGAATCCACGCCGGTTTTAAGTGAAGCGCGTGTGGTGGCGCAATATAATTACATCATTCACATTTTGGCGATGTTGCTGATTGGATTCGGCTTTTTAATGGTTTTTGTGCGCCGCTACGGTTTTGGCGCGGTAACCGGCACTTATTTGGTCGTAGCGGTCGGTCTCCCCCTTTATATTTTGTTACGCGCCAACGGTATTTTCGGCCATCAATTATCGCCGCACACGCTCGATTCACTGTTGTTTGCCGAACTTTCCGTGGCAACGGCGTTGATTGCTATGGGCGCAGTACTGGGGCGATTGCGTGTTTTTCAATATGCTTTATTGGCGTTGCTGGTGGTGCCGCTGTATCTGCTGAATGAATGGTTGGTGTTGGACGATGCGATTGGTTATACCACCGGATTTCAGGATTCCGCCGGTTCGATTGTGATCCATGCGTTCGGCGCCTATTTCGGTTTGAGTATGTCGCTGATTTTAACCAGTGAATATCAGCGCAGCAAACCGATTGAGTCGGATCATACGTCCGATCGTTTCGCGATGTTGGGTTCGATGGTGCTGTGGTTATTCTGGCCAAGTTTCGCCACCGCGTTGGTGCCGCTGGAAAATATGCCGCAAACCGTGGTCAATACGCTGCTCGCGTTATCCGGCGCGACAATCGCCACTTATTTCCTCAGTTCCAAATTGCACGGCGGCAAGACTTCGATGGTCGATATGGCCAATGCCGCATTGGCGGGCGGCGTGGCAATCGGTTCGGTATGCGATGTAGTAGCACCTGCCGGAGCATTCGGTATCGGCTTGCTCGCGGGAACGGTTTCTGTGCTGGGTTATGTTTTCTTGCAACCGATACTCGAATCCAAATTTAAAATCGTGGATACCTGCGGCGTGCATAACTTGCACGGCATACCCGGACTGCTGGGCGGCCTCAGTGCGTTTCTGGTGGTTCCGGATATCGCGATTGCACAATTCAACGGTATCGTAATTACGCTGTTTATCGCTATTGTCGGCGGATTGATTGCCGGTGTTATCGTCAAAGCGACCGGTACCACACGCGAACCGTACGAAGACAGCGTGGAATTTACGCATCTGGCCGGTCCCGAAACGGAAAACCTGCCGGAACAGTTGCAAACGCGCATGGAAGCTTTGGAAGCCCGGGCTGCTGCGGTAAGATCGCAACCGCCGGTTGAATCGCCCGAGACCAAAGCGTTAATCGCCAGACTCGAATCCCGTCTGATGTTGCTGGAAGCCAGGGCCGCTGCTCAAGCGGCTTATCCTGACGAAGAAAAGCCGGAATCTCAGGGCTGATCGTTCGGATGGATCCCCCGGTGAAAACACCGGGGCGTGTCTCAACGTTTTTTTCGCTTGGGGAGCGGATTGCCTGGTTTATTCGGTTGCCGCGCAGACCATGTCACCGCCGCGATCCCTGCCAGAATCATCGGAATGGATAGCCATTGTCCCATGGTAACGCCCAGCGTCAACACTCCCATGAAACCGTCTTCCGGTTCGCGGAAGAACTCGGCAAACGAGCGCAACACGCCATAGCCGATCATGAACATGCCGGTAACCGCACCGGTTGCACACGGTTTTGCGGAATAAAGCCAGATAAAAGCAAACAACACCACACCTTCGAGCGCAGCCTGATAAAGCTGAGACGGATGGCGCGGCAGTTCGTCGACGTATGGAAACACCATGCCCCACGGCATGTCGGTGGGGCGACCCCACAGTTCCGCATTGATGAAGTTGCCGATACGCCCTGCGCCCAAACCGGGCGGAATCAGCGGAATGACGAAATCGGTAACCGTAAGCCAGGATAATTTGTATTTGCGGGCAAGGATGATCATTGCGGCGAACGCGCCGAGAAAGCCGCCATGAAACGACATACCGCCTTCCCAAACGGCGAATATTTGCAGCGGATGCTCCAGGTAATAGCCAAGCTGATAGAACAGTACATGCCCTAAACGCCCACCCAGAACCACGCCCAGCATGCCATAGAACAGTGCGTCATCGAGCATTTCATGGGTGAAGGGGCCTTGCGGATTGCGATTGATGCGATAGCGGCCCAAAAGCACAAACAACGCAAAGCCGAGCAAGTACATCAATCCGTACCAATGCACGGATAAGGGACCAAGCGAGATGGCAACCGGATCGATTTGCGGATGAACGAGCATAGTTTCGGCCTTATTTACGGTAAAATATCGATCATTATAGCAAGTGCATTAATGCGCACTGCGGTGCCGATCGACTTTTTTCTCATCAGGAGCAAACATGCCAGACAACAAACGTAGCCAAGCGATTACCCAAGGCGTACAACACGCCCCCAGCCGCGCCATGTTGCGTGCGGTGGGATTCACCGACGGGGATTTCGACAAACCCATCGTCGGCGTGGCCAACGGCTATTCCACCATCACCCCGTGCAACAAGGGATTGAACGATTTATCCATCAAAGCCGAGACCGCGTTGCGCCAGGCCGGTGCAATGCCGCAAATGTTCGGCACCATCACGGTATCGGACGGTATTTCGATGGGCACCGAAGGCATGAAATATTCGCTGGTATCGCGAGAAGTGATTGCCGATTCGATTGAGACTTGCGTGCAAGCGGAAAGCATGGACGGCGTGATCGCCATCGGTGGTTGCGACAAGAACATGCCCGGCGCGATGATTGCGATTGCGCGCATGAACGCGCCAGCGATTTTTGTCTACGGTGGCACCATCAAACCAGGACATTACAAA
>JALRCN010000006.1 GCA_023257295.1 Nitrosomonas sp.
AGACGAAACGCGCACCATGCGCAGCAAGGAAGACGCCAACGACTACCGCTACTTCCCCGACCCGGATCTGCTGCCGCTGGAAATTTCTGCGGACTGGATCGAGCAGGTCAAAGCGACGCTGCCGGAATTGCCGCAAGCACGCCGGGAACGTTATGTGGCCGAATTTGCCTTGTCCGCGTACGACGCAGCGGTCTTGACTGCCTCGCGCGAAACCGCCGATTATTTCGAAGCCGCCGTCAAACAATTACCTGACCAAGCCAAACTGTGCGCCAACTGGATCATGGGCGAAATCAACGGCCAACTGAACAAGGAAGGCATCGACATTAGCGCGTGCCCGGTCGCCCCCGAACACCTCGCAGTACTTGTGCGGCGCATCAATGACGGCACCATCTCCGGCAAAGCCGCGAAAACGGTGTTTGAGAGCTTATGGAGCGGCGAATCGAATAAGGACGTCGACACCATCATCGCAGCCAAAGGGCTGAAACAAATCTCCGATGACAGCGCCATCGAAAAAATCGTCGACCAAGTCTTGGCCGCTAACGCGCAACAAGTCGCCGACTACCGCGCCGGTAAGGAAAAAGCGTTCAACTCGCTGGTCGGACAAATCATGAAAGCCACGCAAGGCAAAGCCAATCCGGCGCAGGTGAATGCGATGTTGAAGCAAAAGTTGGGTTGATAAGACCTGGTACCTTGGTGTAAACAAGCGATGATTGAGCATTTCTTAAGTGAGAAGTGAGTCGATGATGTACCAAGAGAATAGAATTGGCTGGTGCTTCGGAAGAACGAAATACCACGTCAAATCGTTTTTGGGAGTACTTCAACATTGAATCCGCGATACCTTAAGAAATGAAATGAAAGATTCGATCATTCTGCGCCCACTGAACAACTCGAATATCGAGGAACACGCAAACCTGCTATACGACGCTTTCAACTCATGGTACTGGAAGCATGGTTGGGGTAAAGATTATTTTGGTTGCCGACCAGATGAAGTTTCCATTTTTTATCAAATTTATAACGATCTAACTCCCGGCTGCAGCATTGCAGCTTTTGACAAAACTAACGGACAGATGATGGGTGCATGCTTTTACCACCCCCGCGAACATCACGTTTCGCTGGGCATTATGAGCGTACACCCCGATTACGGTGGTCGTGGTGTTGGTCGCCAGCTTGTCAATTACATTCTTGATTTTACAAAAAAACATGATTTCAAATCCTGTTGCTTGGTAAGCAGCGCCATTAATATGGATTCATTTTCGCTGTATACCCGCGCTGGTTTTATACCGAGGGCTATGTATCACGACATGGTAATAAACATGTCGGCACACGGCCTGGATGCTCCAAGTGTGCAGGGAGAAGAGCGCGTGCGAAAAGCAGTGTTACATGATATTACTCAAATGGGTGAGCTGGAAATGGAAGTGAGCGGCATCAAGCGTGAAATAGATTATCGTTATGCAATTGAAAATCCGCGTGGTGTTCTGCACGCATCTGTTTACGAAAACGATCAAAAAAATATTGATGGTTTTATGTGTAAGAAATCTCAGGGTTGTTT
>JALRCN010000056.1 GCA_023257295.1 Nitrosomonas sp.
TTCTACAATACCGTCAAACCTCATAAGGGTTTGAATAATGCTACTCCTTATGAAATACTCAACGCTTATTTTAATCAACCTCTCTGTAAACAACCCTGAGATTTCTTACAGGTAAGGAAATCATTTACTATGAATTCAAAACTAATATTCATTATATTGATTACATTTTTTCTGACAAGCTGTGCCACGACACCTACCGGACGAACACAGCTTTCTTTTATGCCCGACAACGAAGTGGAAGCAATGGGATTGCAAGCATTCTCCGACCTAAAGTCAGAAAAAGCCATCATCCAAAATGGGTATCAAAATCAATTCGTGCAGTGCATCGCCGATGCCATCACGCAACAAGTCGGTGGCACATGGGAAGTGGTCGTATTCGACGATAAGACATTGAATGCTTTTGCACTGCCTGGCAACAAGATTGGCGTGCATACCGGCCTAATCGATCTGGTCGACAATCAAGATCAATTGGCTTCCGTAATCGGCCACGAAGTCGGTCACGTATTGGCTCGACACAGCAACGAGCGCATGTCGCAGAAATTAGGCGCGCAAATAGGCATTTCATTAATTGCCGCCGTCGCTGCGCCGAGAACGCCAATGGGACAAACGGCACTGAGTTTGCTGGGCATCGGCACGCAATACGGCTTAATCATGCCTTTCAGCCGCCTCCATGAAAGCGAAGCGGATCGCATCGGCGTCGAGCTCATCGCAAAAGCGGGATTCGATCCTACAGAAAGTATTACGCTGTGGCAAAAGATGGCATTAGCAAGCCAAGGATCGCAACCTGTCGAATTTTTGTCGACTCACCCATCGCACGAAACGCGCATCGAAGATTTGCAAGCGCTGCTGCCCAACGCCACGCGCATCATGCAACAAGCCCGTGCCGCAGGCAGACATCCCAATTGCGCGAAATAGCATTTTCAATTGCGCAAATGACACAAACACTTTGATAACAATGCAGTTTTCTTTTCATCGGCGGATTAAACTGTGTATACTTTAAAAGATTTTTCATTTTAGATGCAACTTATTGATATTCTAGGACTAATAGCTGAAATAAATGACAAAGCCAAAGCGTTATGATTGAGCGGCGCAATTTTTACCGGATCCTTCATATTCAACCGGATGCATCTTTTGCGGTGATACGGGAAAGTTACCGCGTTTTGATGCGGGCGCACGAGAGTCGCTCCAATTTGCGCGAAGCCGATTGGGATTTGGGTCTGCTCAATATCGCCTATAAGACATTGCAAGATCCACAGTTGCGAGCGACGTACAACCGCGAGCTGTTAAAGCGCTATCCCATTAAAACCTTGAGCCAGGGCGCATTCGGCATCAGCGCGGAGCATGCGGTTTATCAGACTTCGGAGAAACGCCCCCCCGCATCGGAACCGACGCAACTACTATCGAATACTCCAAGTTCAGCCCGATGCGCCAAGCGCCACAATTTCAGCGACTTATCGGGTATTGAGACAAAACAAGCAGCAGGACGGCGCATTGCTCGACGAAGCCAATGATATTCTTACCGATCCCGTTTCCCGCGAACAATACGATACCATTTTCTCAAGCTACTCCTTGCGAGGAAAAAAGAAACCGGCTACGGTCAATCCCGATCTACCGGCACCGCCGGAAGCGATGGATCATGCAACAACATTCTCGCCAAACTCATATCGGACAAGCGGTTTCAGTCATTGCTTGTTTTGCGATACGCCGTACGTTCCGCAAAGCGGATACTATCAGCACGAAACTTGCTTGGAATGCGCAAGCCCGCTGCATCGGCTTCAACATGACAACCCCGAAACATCGCGACGGCTGCTGAGGCGCATTCATATCGCAGGGGAATTTTCATTTTATTTGTTTTGGCCCAGTGCGCCTTATCTTGGGATTTTTCAGGATCTATCGGCGGCGGGGATACGTTTTCTTACCTCTACGGTACTTGCTTCCGGCGATGTAATTAAAATCGATGCGCCTAATTTTCAAGCCGTAGCCGAGGTAACGCATACACGGAATGAGGCGAATGGCCTATCGGTCGGCACCCATTTTGTTGCGGCAAAATTCGATCAGCAGTATGGAAATTTTGTAAGCGCGCACGCATAGTAGTGCTGCCCGCTCTCGAAGCAATCGATATTTACTATGAATTCCGGGCTTCTCGGAATGACAAATCCGGAATAATTCAGCAGCTCCCTAAATCAAGTTCACCGGAATCTTAAAATAGGCCACGCCGTTGTCTTCCGGCAGCGGCAAATAGCCCGCCCGGATATTTACCTGTATCGATGGCAACAACAAAGTCGGCATTTCCAGCGTCGCATCTCGTTTATGGCGCATTGCCACAAAATCGTCCTCGCCGATACCGTCATGCACATGAATATTGTTTGCACGCTGTTGCGCAACCGTGCTTTCCCACTGCACGGCGCGCGCGGTTGGCGGATAATCGTGGCACATCAACAGCCGCGTTTGCGGCGGAAATGCCAATATTTTTTGGATAGAACGGAAAAGCCGCCGTGCGTCGCCGCCGGGGAAATCTGCACGTGCGGTGTCCACGTCCGGCATGAAAAGCGTATCGCCGACAAAAACGGTATCCTCGAATTGATACGCCAAATCCGCCGGTGTATGACCGGGCACGAAAAGAACTTTTGCCGTCAACGCTCCCACACTGAATACTTCGCCGTCGTCAAACAAATGATCGAAGTGACGTCCGTCGGGTATGAATTCATCGCCGATATTGAAAATCTTCTTGAAGGTTTTTTGCACCTCGGGAATGCCGCTACCGATGCCAATCTTCCCGCCCAGTTGGCTTTTCAAGTACCCGGCGGCGGATAGATGATCGGCATGAGCATGCGTTTCCAGAATCCATGCAACGGATAATCGCCGCGACTGAATGAATGCGACCAATTTATCGGCCGATTTTGTTCTCGTCCTGCTGGCTTTGTGATCGTAATCCAAAACGGGATCAATAATGGCGCAACTTCCGCCCGGTTGATCGAAAACAACGTAACTGACAGTCCATGTCGATGAATCGAAGCACGCATGAATATTGGGTTTCATTTTAGTTGTCGGTGGCGGTTAAGGCCATATTCTCGTTAATTGATTAAACATATAGTATATATGGCTATAATAAGAACTTTTGGTGATATTTCCAATGAGAGAAAGTAAATATGGATTCTGATGTGAATTGGTTTTCGGGAATGGCGCTGGCGGGCGGCCTCGTCATCGGCGCCGCAACGGCGTTATTTCTGCTGGTTAACGGACGCATTGCCGGCATATCGGGAATTATAGGCGGACTGTTCCGTATGCAAACGGGCGACATCAGTTGGCGCGCCGCTTTTATCGTTGGCTTGCTGTTATCGGCAACCGCCTGGCAATTTTTTCATGCACTGCCGGAAATACGCATTGAAACGAATTATACGCTATTAGCGGCGGCAGGCTTATTGGTCGGCTACGGCACTCGCTTAGGTTCCGGCTGCACCAGCGGTCATGGCGTTTGCGGCATATCGCGGAGATCACCACGCTCAATTGCGGCAACGATCACTTTTATGGCAACCGGTTTTGCAACGGTATACTTAATTCGGCACATTATCACTTAATCTGACACAATGACGAATAAATACAAATGATTACTATCGTATCAATGCTTGCGGGTGTTATCTTCGGTTTCGGGCTTATTTTATCCGGCATGGTCAATCCAGCTATTGTTTTGGCATTTCTCGATATTGCCGGCCAGTGGAATCCCTCGCTGCTTTGGGTCATGGGCGGAGCGGTGGCTGTCGGCATTATCGCTTTTGCGCTAGCTAAGCGACTGAAATACAGCTACCTGGGCGCGCCGATGCAAATACCGGCCTCAACTCAAATAGACCGACACTTGCTACTGGGCAGCTTAATGTTCGGGATTGGCTGGGGAATCGCCGGAATCTGTCCCGGACCGGCATTGGTCCTTGTTGGATCGGGGAACCTGGACGCGATTATTTTCTTGGTGGCAATGTTACTGGGAATGGGACTTTTTGAAATTAAACGCGGTCGATAGGAGGATTGCATACTGGAGTTTGTGGGTGACCATCTGGAGCTGATCCGTCTAAATGACGGTGCCATATTGAGCATCCGAAATGCCGAGGTGATTGCTTTTGACAGCGGAGAGACAACGATCATCGCGCATAATTCCACTGAAGCGGTTATAGCCCGCTTGGCCCATGGTTTCTTTAATCGCGGCACAACCGGCGAAGAACGGCAAATGGGATTGGATGCGCTGAACGCGTCGATAAGTCTCGATATCATCGTTGATTGGTTGCAGCAAAATACCGATCTGGGCGGCTTAGCCGATACCGATTATATTCAAACCCTTTTTGCGCAAATGCTGGGGCGCTCGGCATCGAATGCGGAACTGAATTTTTATCTTAATCAGCTTGAAGGCAATCAAGTCGATCACAATGAACTGGCGCTTTATTTTGCTGAAAGCAGCGAAACCGCTACTCACTTGTCGAATAGTATTTTGGTGCGCGAGGACTGGGTATAAACGAGTCGCCCGATAGTACTTTTCCCTAAACCGGCAGGCTTATGCTATACTACCGGACTCTGACGCGGGGTGGAGCAGTCTGGCAGCTCGTCGGGCTCATAACCCGAAGGTCGTAGGTTCAAATCCTGCCCCCGCAACCAAATAAAAAAATCACTTAGAAATATAACCCTAAGTGATTTTTTGTTTTATCAAATTAATGCCACCAAAATGTCACCAGTATTGAATTACTTTTTACGATGAAAAATTGTTGAACTAACAAGCGACCGTTACACTATCAGCCGGAAGGACATAAAAATTCCCATTGCCGCAGAGTTTTTCTCATATTTTTGATGAAATCTTTCTCTGTAAATAACCCTAAGATTTATTACAAGCAAAGTTAAGCGGGTGCGTTTATGTATGTTCATCTACAGTATTCCCCCAAATACTGTAAACAACGCTAGTAATTCGTACACCTACTCTTTAATGCTTTCCGTACCATCTGCCGGAAAAGATTAAGACGCTCGGCGATCTTACTGATGCTTTCTGTTGACACCTGACAGCATAGTTTATACAGACCTGTTATCGTAGCTATAATGCACTCGACATGAGTCATTTTTACCATGAGCGAATCAACCATTCCACACTATTTGCACAAGGGAAGAATCACATCAACGGCATTGAAAACTTTTGGAATCAGGCTAAACGCGTTTTGAGAAAATACGATGGCATCCCTAAAGAATCATTTCCATTGTTTCTCAAGGAATGTGAATTC
>JALRCN010000085.1 GCA_023257295.1 Nitrosomonas sp.
CCCGATTGCGATGGAAGAAGGCTTGCGCTTTGCGATACGTGAAGGCGGCAGAACGGTTGGTGCTGGCGTAGTTGCGAAGATTATTGAATGATTTTGAAAAGTCGATTGGTTTTTAAAAGATGAATAATAGGCCAGTAGCTCAATTGGCAGAGCGTCGGTCTCCAAAACCGAAGGTTGGGGGTTCGATGCCCTCCTGGCCTGCCATTTATTAATCCGTAATTGTATCGATGATGAATGTAAGTATTTGAGACGGTAAGGTGCAGAGGATTCGGTCGAGGTGAATAATTTAAAGCTTGTTCTTGCAATTGTGTT
This sequence comes from Nitrosomonas sp., assembly GCA_023257295.1. Classification (GTDB taxonomy): domain Bacteria; phylum Pseudomonadota; class Gammaproteobacteria; order Burkholderiales; family Nitrosomonadaceae; genus Nitrosomonas. The sequence goes on from JALRCN010000085.1 coordinate 313, forward strand.
CGTTGTGATAGGCGTAGCGGGTTTCTTTTACTTAAATGAAAGTGCTATGGTGCTGCGCGTATTATCGATTCTAATTGGCATATTGTTGGCGGCAGTTACCGCAAGATTTACCACGCAAGGTCAAGAGTTTTATGTATTTTGCGGTGAGTCGTCTGAGGAAATCAAAAAAGTCGTGTGGCCAACCCGCAAAGAGGCGCTTCAGACATCCGGTGTCGTGTTTGCTTTTGTCGTTGCTATGGCATTGTTTTTATGGTTGATTGACGCCGCTTTGATGTCGTTGGTGAAAGTTCTGATGGATCGGGATGTTTGATCTTACGCTCAGAGGGAAGCATGGGTAAGAAATGGTATGTGGTTCACGCTTATTCCGGATATGAGAAAAGCGTGCAACGTGCATTGAAAGACAGGATCGAACGCGCCGGCATGCAGGACAAATTTGGACAGATTTTGGTGCCGGTGGAAGAAGTGATCGAAATGAAAAGCGGGCAGAAAAATATCAGCGAGCGGAAATTTTTTCCGGGCTATGTCTTGGTTGAAATGGAAATGTCTGACGATACTTGGCATCTGGTTAAAGACACCGATAAGGTAACAGGATTTGTCGGTGGATCCGCCATGAAGCCGACGCCGATCAGTCAGAAAGAAGTCGATAATATATTGCAACAAATTCAAGATGGTGTAGAGAAACCAAGACCTAAAGTATTATTTGAGATCGGAGAGGCTGTACGTGTCAAAGACGGCCCGTTTACAGATTTTCATGGCAATGTCGAAGATGTGAACTACGACAAAAATAAACTCAGGGTATCGGTCTCGATTTTTGGTAGACCGACACCTGTTGAATTGGATTTCAATCAAGTAGAGAAGTCTTGATTGATTACCTGGCAAATCGTATTTCAAGTGTTAGGGTTCTGTAGTGTTGTAAATAAATAATCGGGGAGAGTGATTAAACACTCGATTGTACCCATCAGGAGATAAAGTGGCTAAGAAAATAACAGGTTATATCAAGTTGCAGGTACCAGCAGGGAAAGCGAATCCCAGTCCGCCGATTGGACCGGCTTTGGGTCAGCGTCAATTAAACATTATGGAGTTTTGTAAAGCGTTTAACGCAGCGACACAAAAGCTCGAACCGGGATTGCCAGTACCGGTGATTATTACCGCTTATGCCGATAAAAGCTTTACATTTGTAATGAAAACGACACCGGCGTCGGTGCTTATCAAAAAAGCGGCTGGTGTGGGTAAAGGAAGCGCTAGGCCGCATTTGGATAAAGTAGGGAAACTAAGCCGCAGTCAAGCGGAAGAAATTGCTAAAACCAAGATGCCTGATCTAACAGCTGCCGACTTGGATGCCGCAGTGCGTACGATTGCGGGAAGTGCAAGAAGTATGGGTATAGAAGTCGAAGGAGTGGTATAAAATGGCGCGATCATCAAAACGTTATAAAGCAATTGCCGTCAAAGCCGACCGTACGAAAACTTACCAACTCAACGACGCTTTAAATCTTGTAAAAGAAGCGGCTACGGCCAAATTCGATGAATCGATCGATGTGGCGGTCAATTTAGGTATTGACGCTAAAAAATCCGATCAAGCTGTGCGTGGGGCGGTCGTGTTGCCAGCCGGAACAGGAAAAACAGTGCGTGTCGCGGTATTTGCGCAAGGCGACAAAGCGAAAGAGGCACAAGAAGCGGGTGCCGACATCGTGGGATTCGACGATTTGGCGGCAGATATCAAAGCGGGCAATATCAATTTTGATATTGCCATTGCAAGCCCGGACGCGATGCGCGTTGTGGGGCAATTAGGTCAAATCCTCGGGCCTCGCAGTTTAATGCCCAACCCAAAAGTCGGCACAGTCACAACCGACATTGCCGGTGCGGTTAAGAATGCAAAAGCAGGTCAAGTGCAATTTAGAGCGGATAAAACCGGGATTATTCATTGCACGATTGGACGAGCATCTTTTGGTGTAGATGCGCTAAAACAAAATTTAATGGCATTGATCGACGCGCTTAATAAATCTAAGCCATCCTCGTCAAAAGGGATTTATCTGAGGAGAATTTCGGTATCAAGTACCATGGGTATCGGTGTTCGAATAGACCAGGCGAGTATAGTACAGCAATAAAAATAGAACTTTGGGCCACTGAGATACGAGTAAGTCGTTTCTCAGTGGATTATCAAAGACCGTTGGGGTGGTTTGAATGAAGGACTTATTCAATACCGCTTAAAATATTCGAACGGATGGAATGAAAACAGTCCGTTGAGTACCCAACGCAGATGGTGAACCCAAGACAGGATATTTTTCCTGGATAAAGGTCGCCAGTGTGTAGTGTAGTTTGGAATACGGAGTTTCTGTAGCCGAACTATTTTTACTGATGGAGAGTGAACCTTGAGTCTTAATCTTGACGAGAAAAAAGCTATTGTTGCGGAAGTGAGTGCACAAGTAGCGAGTGCTCAAGCAATTATTATTGCGGAGTATCGAGGAATGGAGGTTGGTCAGATGACACAACTCAGAGCCAAGACTCGTGAATCCGGAATATATTTTCATGTAATAAAAAATTCGTTAGTGCGGCGCGCGGTCGCCGATACGCCTTATGCGGAGCTGGCTAAGCATATGGTGGGACCTTTGGTTTATGGCATCGGAGCTGATCCGGTCGCTGCGGCAAAGGTACTGCACGAATTTTCCAAAGACAATGAAAAATTTGTGATTAAAGCAGGTGCGATCGGTGACAAGATAATTTCACGAGATGAAATTACTGCACTGGCGGCATTGCCAAGTCGTGAACAATTGCTGTCCCAATTGCTGGGCACCATGCAAGCGCCTATTGCTAAGTTTGTTCAAACGCTTAACGAAGTTCCGGCCAGGTTTGCACGTGGTTTGGCGATGGTGCGTGATAGCAAAAGTTCTTGAAACTCATTTTTAAACTGTAGCAATTAGAATTAATTACCAGGAGAAAATAATGGCTGTATCGAAAGAGGAAATTTTAGACGCAATTGCGAACATGACCGTGCTCGAATTGTCACAATTGATTAAAGAAATGGAAGAGAAGTTCGGCGTGTCGGCTGCAGCAGCAGCGGTTGCCGTTGCCGCAGCGCCAAGCGGTGGCGGAAGTGGAGCGGCTGCGGCTGCGGAGCAAACCGAATTTAACGTTATCCTTGCTTCAGCAGGTGAAAGCAAAGTCAATGTCATTAAGGTAGTCAGGGCAGTAACTGGACTTGGCTTGAAAGAAGCGAAAGATTTGGTGGATGGTGCGCCAAAACCAGTCAAAGAAGGTGTTTCAAAAGATGAAGCTGCAGCAATTCAAAAGCAATTGGTTGAAGCTGGCGCTACTTGCGAAATTAAATAATAAAAACGACTAAAATTAAGGGCTGGTGAGCGATGATAGCTGCCAGCCTTTGGTATTTTAATCAATTGGTATGTCATCAAGCATTTTATCAGTCGATAATTGTTTGATATTGAATCTTAATCCTCTGTCTTCTTCTCCCGGAGAAAATCCATGAGCTATTCGTTCACAGAGAAAAAACGTATCCGCAAAAGTTTTGCAAAGCGCGCAAGCGTGTTGCCGATACCCTTTCTTCTCGCTACCCAGCTTGATTCCTATGCGGCTTTTTTGCAGGAAAACGTTGCGCCGGATAAACGGCAGAATCAAGGGTTGCAAGCAGCGTTTAACTCGATTTTTCCTATCGAAAGCCATACCAAGAATGCGCGATTGGATTTTATTAGCTATGAGCTTGGAGCGCCGGTATTCGATGTGAAAGAATGCCAGCAACGGGGATTGACCTACGCTTCTCCGCTACGTGCCAGGGTGAGATTGACGATCATGGATAAGGAAATATCCAAGCCCACGGTCAAGGAAGTCAAAGAGCAAGAAGTGTATATGGGCGAAATCCCATTGATGACTGAAACGGGATCATTTGTCATTAATGGTACCGAGCGTGTGATCGTATCGCAATTGCATCGATCGCCAGGAGTGTTTTTTGAGCATGATCGTGGCAAAACACATTCGTCCGGTAAGTTGTTGTTCTCTGCGCGTATTATTCCTTATCGCGGATCATGGTTGGATTTTGAATTTGATCCCAAGGATTGTTTGTATTTCAGAATCGATCGTCGACGAAAAATGCCGGTGACAACGCTATTGAAAGCAATCGGTTGCACAGTGGAGCAAATATTAAAAGAATTCTTCATATTCGATAGCTTTCATATTACCGACAAAGGCATACGGTTCGAATTGGTGCCCGAGCGGTTGCGTGGGGAAGTGGCAAGCTTCGATATTCTGGGGAAAGGCAAGAAGGTTATTGTTCAGAAAGACAAACGGATAACCGCGAAGCATATTCGCGAAATGCAGGAAGCCAATATCGCGCAACTGGATGTTCCCGACGATTTTCTGTTGGGCAGAATACTGGCAGGAAATATCGCCGATAAGGAAACTGGCGAGTTGATTGCGCTTGCTAATGATGAAATTACCGAAGAAGTCTTGGAGAAGCTGCGTAAAGCCGGTATCAAGAAGATTCATACGCTGTATGTGAATGACTTGAATTACGGCGCCTATATTTCGCAAACATTGAAGATTGACGAGACAACCGATGAAATGAATGCTCAGATTGCGATATATCGCATGATGAGACCTGGCGAGCCGCCCACGGAAGATGCGGTTAAAGCATTGTTTGCGGGGTTATTCTATTCTCCAGAACGTTACGATTTGTCAGTCGTCGGCAGAATGAAGTTTAACCGCCGAGTCGGCAGGGCGGAATTGACGGGGGAACAAACGCTATCGAACGATGACATCATTGCTGTTATCAAGATATTGGTTGAGCTACGCAATGGTCGCGGAGAGATCGATGATATCGATCATCTCGGCAATCGTCGCGTGCGCTCGGTCGGTGAGTTGGCCGAGAATCAATTCAGATCGGGATTGGTGCGTGTCGAACGTGCGGTAAAAGAGCGTTTGAGTCAGGCCGAATCCGAGAATCTGATGCCGCACGATTTGATCAATGCAAAACCGGTTTCTGCCGCTGCACGCGAATTCTTCGGATCGAGTCAATTGTCTCAATTCATGGATCAGACGAATCCATTATCTGAGGTCACGCATAAGCGCCGCATTTCGGCGCTGGGGCCGGGCGGTTTGACGCGCGAAAGAGCAGGTTTTGAAGTGCGCGACGTGCACCCGACGCATTATGGCCGCGTATGCCCGATTGAAACGCCGGAAGGCCCGAATATCGGTTTGATCAACTCACTGGCGCTGTATGCGAGAACCAATGAATACGGGTTTATTGAAACCCCTTACAGCAAGGTGAAGGATTGCCAAGTTACGAATGAAATCGATTATTTATCGGCCATCGAAGAAAGCAATTTTATGATTGCACAGGCCAATGCAGAGCTTGATGAGAAACACAAGCTGGTCAGTGAAATGGTGTCGTGTCGTCATAAAAATGAATTTACACTGTCATCGCCGGATCGTGTTGAATACGTCGACGTGGCGCCGGCACAAATTGTTTCTGTTGCTGCGTCACTCATTCCGTTTTTGGAACATGACGATGCTAACCGCGCACTGATGGGTTCGAACATGCAACGCCAGGCCGTGCCGTGTTTGCGCGCGGAGAAATCGCTGGTCGGTACCGGCATCGAGCGCGTAGTGGGCGTTCATTCTGGCACGACGGTTCGTGCCAGACGGGGCGGTATCGTCGATTATGTGGATGCAAGCCGTATTGTAGTGCGGGTGCATGATGCCGAGACGCATGCAGGCGAGGTGGGCGTCGATATTTACAATCTGATCAAATACACGCGGTCGAATCAAAATACCAATATTAATCAGAGGCCTTTGGTGAGAGCCGGCGATAATATCGGTAAAGACGATGTGATTGCCGACGGTGCATCGACCGATATGGGGGAGCTGGCATTGGGGCAAAACATGCTTGTCGCCTTTATGCCGTGGAATGGCTATAACTTCGAGGATTCGATTCTGATTTCCGAACGGATTGTGGCGGAAGATCGCTTTACATCGATTCATATCGAAGAGTTATCGGTGGTTAGCCGCGATACCAAGCTGGGTACCGAGGAGATCACGGCGGATATTCCTAATTTGTCCGAACATCAACTGGGTCGTCTCGACGAATCCGGTATTGTTTATATCGGTGCCGAAGTCGAAGCCGGCGATGTTCTGGTCGGAAAAGTTACGCCGAAAGGGGAAACGCAACTGACGCCGGAAGAAAAATTGCTGCGCGCAATATTCGGCGAGAAGGCATCGGATGTTAAAGATACCTCGTTGCGCGTGCCGTCGGGTATTTCGGGGACTGTTATCGATGTGCAGGTGTTTACGCGCGAAGGTATCGAACGCGATAAGCGCGCACAAAAAATCATCGATGATGAATTGTCGCGTTACAAAAAAGATTTGGCGGATCAGATGCGCATTGTGGAAGAAGATGCTTTTGCGCGCCTCGAACGGCTATTGATGGGTAAGACCGCCATGGGTGGTCCCAATAAGCTGGGGAAAGGAAAAGAAATAAGCGCCGATTATCTGAAAGGCTTGGATCCGCATTATTGGTTCGATATTCGTCTGGCTGATGAGGACACGAGTTTGCAATTGGAGCAGGTGCGAGAAAGCATGGCGCAAAAAAGAAAAGCTTTCGATGCCGCGTTTGACGAGAAGAAGAAAAAGCTTACGCAAGGCGATGAATTGGCGCCCGGCCTACAGAAAATGGTCAAGATCTATATTGCGGTTAAGCGTCGCTTACAGCCCGGCGATAAGATGGCAGGCCGCCATGGAAATAAAGGTGTGATTTCGAAGATCGTGCCACTGGAAGATATGCCTTACATGGCGGATGGGACGCCTGTCGATGTGGTATTGAATCCATTGGGCGTTCCTTCCCGTATGAATGTGGGACAGATCCTTGAAGTGCATTTGGGATGGGCTGCCAAAGGGCTGGGTAAGAAAATCGATGCTATGCTGAAAGCACAGCAGAATGCGAAGGAAATCAGGAATTTTCTTGAAAAGATCTACAATGCTGGCGGTAAAAAGGAAGATATCGCTTCGTTAACGGATCATGAAATTGTAGAGTTAGCGGGCAATCTCACCGGAGGTGTACCGTTTGCAACTCCTGTATTTGATGGTGCTACCGAGAGCGAAATCAAGAATATGCTTGAACTGGCGGGATTGCCGAAATCCGGCCAGATTACGCTCTATGACGGGCGTACCGGCGAGGCTTTCGATCGACCGGTGACCGTCGGTTATATGCACGTATTGAAACTTCACCATCTGGTCGACGATAAAATGCATGCACGCTCGACGGGGCCGTACAGTTTGGTGACACAGCAACCCCTCGGCGGTAAAGCGCAGTTTGGCGGACAGCGTTTCGGTGAAATGGAGGTTTGGGCGCTTGAAGCATACGGTGCCGCCTATACACTGCAAGAAATGCTTACCGTCAAATCGGATGACGTTACGGGGCGTACCAAAGTTTACGAAAGTATCGTCAAGGGCGATCACAAGATCGATGCCGGCATGCCGGAATCATTCAATGTGTTGGTGAAGGAAATACGTTCGCTTGGAATGGATATTGATCTGGAGCAACACTGATCATCGCACTGGCGATAATCGAACGATGCGCTGCAAGCTTCAAAATACATTATTTTTAATTGCCCCCTGATCGACAGGAGCGACAAATGAAAGCACTGCTAGATTTATTTAAACAAGTTACGCAAAAAGAAGAGTTTGATGCCATCAAAATTGGCTTGGCTTCACCGGAGAAAATCCGGTCGTGGTCCTATGGCGAAGTAAAAAAACCGGAAACGATCAATTATCGTACCTTCAAGCCGGAAAGAGATGGCTTGTTTTGCGCGAAAATCTTCGGGCCGGTAAAGGACTATGAATGCTTGTGCGGCAAATATAAGCGCCTAAAGCATCGTGGCGTTATTTGCGAGAAGTGCGGCGTTGAAGTTACTCTTTCCAAAGTACGCCGCGAACGCATGGGGCATATCGAATTGGCTTCGCCGGTTTCGCATATCTGGTTCCTGAAATCTTTGCCGTCCCGTTTAGGCATGGTGTTGGATATGACGCTGCGCGATATTGAGCGCGTGCTTTATTTTGAGGCCTATGTAGTGACGGAACCCGGTATGACGCCGCTGACCCGAGGCCAATTGCTGACGGAAGACGATTATCTGATCAAAACCGAAGAGTACGGCGATGATTTTAGCGCCAGTATGGGTGCCGAAGGCATTCGCGATCTGTTGGGCAACTTGGATATTAGCACCGAGATCGAAAATCTTCGCCGCGAAATGGAAAGCACCGGTTCCGAAACAAAAATCAAAAAAATATCAAAGCGATTGAAACTGTTGGAGGCGTTTAATAAATCAGGTATCAAGCCGCAATGGATGGTGATGACGGTTTTGCCGGTGTTGCCGCCTGATTTAAGGCCGTTGGTTCCGCTCGATGGCGGGCGTTTTGCCACTTCCGATTTAAACGATTTATACCGCCGGGTGATCAACCGTAATAATCGCTTGAAGCGGCTATTGGAATTAAAAGCCCCAGAAATCATCGTGCGCAACGAAAAACGTATGCTGCAAGAAGCGGTGGATTCATTGCTGGATAATGGCCGTCGCGGTAAAGCGATGACCGGTGCCAATAAACGTGCACTCAAGTCATTAGCGGATATGATCAAAGGTAAAAGCGGCCGTTTCCGCCAGAATTTGCTGGGTAAGCGCGTCGATTATTCCGGGCGATCAGTTATCGTGGTAGGGCCGCAGCTCAAGCTGCATCAATGCGGATTGCCGAAGAAAATGGCATTGGAATTGTTTAAGCCGTTCATCTTCAATAAGCTGGAAACCATGGGCATAGCGAGCACAATCAAGGCCGCTAAACGTGAAGTGGAGAATGAAAGTCCGGTGGTTTGGGATATTCTCGAGGATGTGATTCGCGAGCACCCGGTAATGCTGAATCGCGCACCGACATTGCATCGTTTGGGTATTCAGGCGTTTGAACCGGTATTGGTGGAAGGTAAGGCGATTCAATTACATCCGCTCGTGTGCGCGGCATTCAATGCTGACTTTGACGGTGACCAAATGGCGGTTCATGTGCCATTGTCGCTAGAGGCGCAAATGGAATGCCGTACGCTGATGATGTCGACTAATAATGTCTTGTCTCCGGCAAACGGCGAGCCGATCATCGTGCCGTCGCAGGATATCGTATTGGGGCTTTACTACACCACGCGTGAAAAAGTGGGAGCGCGCGGCGAAGGCATGCTCTTCCAGAATGTCGGCGAAGTGTCGCGTGCTTATGAAAGCCGCAATGTGGAATTGAATGCCAAAGTTACGGTTAGAATCAAAGAATACGACATGAATGCGGATGGCGAGCGGTTTGAAAAAATGACGCGCTATGAAACAACAGTTGGGCGCGTATTGTTATTTGAAATCTTCCCACCGGGATTGCCGTTTTCTCTGCTTAATAAGTCACTAAAGAAGAAGGAGATTTCAAAACTTATCAATGCCAGTTTCCGGCGCTGCGGTTTGCGTGAGACAGTCATTTTTGCGGATAAATTAATGTACGCAGGCTTCACATATGCAACGCGTGCGGGTATTTCCATTTGCTCGGACGATATGTTGATACCGACGCAGAAAGGGGAAATTATTGCCGCCGCCGAACAAGAGGTGAAAGAAATCGAAGGACAGTATACTTCAGGTCTAGTTACGCAAGGCGAGCGCTACAACAAAGTAGTGGATATCTGGGGGCGTGCCGGCGATCAAGTTGCTAAAGCAATGATGACGCAGCTGGGTGTGGAGCCGGTGCGCGATCAATCCACCGGCGAGGTCATGATCGGCGCGGAAGGTAAACCGATAACGCAAGAATCGTTCAATTCCATCTATATGATGGCGGATTCCGGCGCTCGTGGATCGGCTGCGCAAATACGTCAACTATCCGGTATGCGCGGATTGATGGCTAAGCCGGATGGTTCGATCATCGAAACACCGATCACCGCTAACTTCCGTGAAGGATTGAATGTATTGCAATACTTCATTTCAACACACGGTGCGCGTAAAGGTTTGGCGGATACCGCATTAAAAACTGCAAACTCTGGCTATTTGACACGGCGTTTGGTGGATGTGACGCAAGACCTCGTGGTTACTGAAGATGATTGTAATACGGGTAACGGCGTAGTCATGAAGGCCTTGGTGGAAGGCGGCGAAATTATTGAAGCGCTGCGTGAGCGTATTCTTGGTCGCGTGGTAGCAATGGATCTGATCAACCCTGAAAATCAGGAAGTTGTTTTTGCTGCGGGCGCTTTGCTGGATGAAGATGCCGTTGAGTTGATCGAATCTCTAGGCATCGACGAAGTAAAGGTACGCACGCCGCTTACCTGCGAAACGCGCTACGGCTTATGTGCTAAATGTTATGGGCGCGATTTGGGACGAGGTACACCGGTCAATGTAGGTGAGGCTGTCGGAGTAATTGCGGCGCAATCGATCGGTGAACCGGGCACGCAACTGACGATGCGCACATTCCATATTGGTGGTGCGGCGTCGAGAACGGCTGTGGTCAGTCAGGTCGAGAGTAAATCCAGCGGAACCGTACATTATTCTTCGACGATGCGCTATGTGACCAATGCGCAAAATGAATTGATCGCGATATCGCGTAGTGGCGAAATTATCATCCAGGACGAAAACGGGCGTGAACGCGAGCGGCATAAGGCCTCTTACGGCGCCACGTTGTTAGTGCGTAACGGTGAAACCGTTAAAGCAGGTCAAATTTTGACCACCTGGGATCCGCATACCCGTCCGATTATTACGGAATACACCGGTAAGGTGCGTTTTGAGAACGTAGAAGAGGGAGTCACCGTTGCTAAGCAAATCGATGAAGTAACGGGGTTGTCCACGCTGGTGGTTATCGATCCGAAACGTCGTGGCGTTACTCAATCGAAAGGTCTACGTCCATTAGTTAAGTTCTTGGACGATGACGGTAACGAAATCAAACTGGCCGGCAGCAATCAATCGGTGAGTATCACGTTCCAAATCGGTTGTATCATTACCGTTCGCGATGGGCAGCAAGTAAACGTGGGCGAGGTTTTGGCAAGAATTCCGCAGGAAACGTCTAAAACACGCGATATTACCGGTGGTTTGCCGCGCGTTGCCGAGTTGTTTGAAGCGAGAGCACCCAAGGATGCGGGTATGCTGGCTGAAGTTACCGGTATCGTATCTTTTGGTAAGGACACCAAAGGCAAGCAGCGTCTTGTCATCACCGATTTGGAAGGCGGTGTGCATGAGTATCTGATACCGAAGGATAAGCATGTGATGGCGCATGATGGACAAGTTGTCAATAAAGGCGAGGTTATCGTCGATGGGCCGGCGGATCCGCGCGATATTTTACGTTTGCAGGGTGTTGAAGCGCTGGCGCGATATATTACTGATGAGGTTCAAGATGTGTATCGCCTGCAAGGTGTGCGGATCAACGATAAACATATCGAGGTGATCGTTCGGCAAATGTTACGTCGCGTTCAAATTGCCAATGCCGGAGATACCGGATTCATACAAGGAGAACAAGTCGATCGTGCAGATGTGCTTGCTGAAAACGAACGAATGATAAAGGAAAAGAAAATGCCGGCTATCTATGAATTTATGTTGCTCGGCATTACCAAGGCATCGCTATCGACGGATTCATTTATTTCAGCAGCGTCGTTCCAGGAAACGACTCGTGTACTCACAGAAGCCGCTATCATGGGCAAAAAAGATGATTTGCGCGGCCTGAAAGAGAATGTGATCGTTGGTAGACTTGTACCAGCGGGAACAGGATTGTCTTTTCACACCAAACGGAAGAATCAAGGAAAACTGCCGGAAATAGGAATTGAATCAAATATCTCCATCGACAGCGCAGTTTAGGCTGACGAAGATAGCTCCGCATTGAGTAATTAAGATTCTTGACAGGGCAATATCAACTCAGTAGCCTGAGAGGGTCTGTGAATCTGATTGGATGAAGTAGGCTAATCGGTTGGATTGATTGCTGGGTTTGTCAGTACCCATTGTTGATTCGCTGCGGAGATAATAATGAGAGAAAAATTATAGAAACCCAAAGGAGGGAGAGATGAGAGGAAAGCCATGGTTAGTATTCTTAGCGTTGCTGGGGATGCTACTGATAGG
>JALRCN010000187.1 GCA_023257295.1 Nitrosomonas sp.
GTTACCTTCCAGATTCGGGTTTGGTAGAGCCGCCAGATTTCCTGACGATCCAGTAAAGTTAAGCGGGTGCGTTTATGTATGTTCATCTACAGTATTCTCCCAAATACTGTAAACAACGCTAGAAATTCTTACAAATTAGAATATCGTCTCCAATTGGATACTCATTATTTGTGACCGGAAGATTTACTCGCATTTTTACCCCCAATAAAAGTTAAAAAGGACTTTGCTAAATTGAAAAGTTTGCTATATAACGACATCGACACATAAAAATTCTTGATCTACATCAAGTATTCTTTATATTTTAAAACCATACGCATCATGGTGTTATTTTAAAAATAAAATGTAATTTCTCATGTTTTCAATGAAATTAAGGATCACCTTCTCACTGCAAAAGTATGGTGTTACTAGAGCATAATTTTCTTCCGGAGGAACGAGGTTTGAAGGATTATGGGATAAATCCAAGGCATTCAGCTTACTGACCTGTTCAAGTAAAACCGGACACCCCAGTCCGGTAGGATGTGCCGACCACAAGGAGGCACATCGGCCGTATCATTCAAGCGCCACGATATTCTGGATACAGCGCAAACGATCCGGCAAAAAACAGGAGCCGCCGCGAACACAGGCACGCCGATATTCTGTCATTTCGTTTGTTTTCCTATTTTCAAGCTATTTCTCGATGGTTTCTTGATCGATGCGCCTCCTTGCAGTCGATGCATCCTACCGAGTTGTACGTTCGCGCGTAAAAGCAGGGGTCTTTGTTGCGATGATTGCTACGATTTGTCCGGCGGCGATCTGTTCTCCACGGCGGCATAGCATCCGATGCACCGCGCCGCTTTCCGGCGCATCGACCGAAATTTCCATTTTCATCGCTTCGATCACGATCAGCGTTTCGCCAGCGCTGACGGTTTGGCCTACTTCGATCCGTATGTCGCGCACGGTGCCGGTGACGGGGGAAACGATGGCGTGGCTGCCTGGCGGCAAATCGAGTTCGCTTTGTGCATCGGCTTCGTCCACATCCGCTGCGGTGACGAAATCCGCTTGACCATCGGCTTGCCAACGCTCGCGCTCGGCGTCAAAAGCGGCTTGTTGCCGGACTTTGAATGCTTGAATTTCAGTTTGGTGCCGTTGCAAGAATTGACGATGCCGTTGCAGGCTGAATGTGGTTTCCTCAATACGCAGCTTAAACCGCCCGGCGGTGAAATCCTTGCGCAGCGTGAGCAATTCGTTTTCACTGACCGGAAAGAAGCGGATTTGATCAAAAAACCGCAGCAGCCATGGCTTGCCGTCCTTGAAATCTGCGGTTTGGCGATGCCGGTTCCACACCGGCAGCGTGCGGCCGACGAATTGGTAGCCACCCGGGCCTTCCATACCGTAGATGCACAAATACGCACCGCCGATGCCGACGGCGTTTTCCGGCGTCCAGGTGCGCGCCGGATTGTATTTGGTGGTGACCAGGCGATGGCGGGGGTCGACAGGAACCGCAACCGGCGCGCCCAAGTACACATCGCCCAATCCTAATACCAGGTAACTCGCATCGAACACGATGCGGCGAACATCGTCGATGCTGTCCAGTCCGTTGATGCGCCGGATGAATTCGATGTTGCTCGGGCACCATGGCGCATCGCTGCGTACTGATTGCATATACTTTTCAATTGCCAGGTGGGTGGCGGCATCGTCCCACGACAACGGCAAATGCACGACGCGCGACGGCACTTCCAAGGTGGCGCTATCCGGCAGCGATGGCATCGCGTCAATCAACGCTTGCAACAACACATCGCGCGGCAGCTGTTGCGGATCGAAGTGAATTTGCAGCGAGCGAATCCCCGGAGTCAGATCAGCAATACCGTGCAAATTCGATTGCTGCACCCATTCCATCAGCGCATGTGCGCGAAACCGCAAATCCAGATCGAGCACCACCGGGCCGTATTCGATCAGCAGGTAACGATCGCCGCTCTGACGGAAAGTCACTTGCGGTTGCTGCGGGCTTGCCGCAATGCGATGCAGAATCGGATCCGGCATGACGGTCGCATCGTGGGTGAATTCGGGCACAGGCTGCGCTTGCAATGAGCAAATCGATTCGTTTTGCCGTTTTTCCAGCCACCGTGCCTGCTCTATCGATAACAAACGGAAACGAATCCGGTCGCCCGGTTTCAGTTGTCCGGTTTTCCACAACTCCGCGTGCGCTATCGTCACCGGGCAAACGAAACCGCCCAGGCTCGGGCCGTCCGGGCCGAGAATGACCGGCATATCGCCGGTAAAATCGACCGCGCCGATGGCGTAAGGCGTGTCGTGAATATTTGACGGATGCAATCCCGCTTCGCCGCCGTCGCGGCGCGCCCATTGCGGCTTCGGGCCGATCAGGCGCACGCCGGTGCGGTTGGAGTTGTGGTGCACGACCCAATCGGTGTCAAAAAACGTGCGCATATCCGCATCGGTAAAGAAATCCGGCGCAGCGTGCGGGCCGTACAGTACGCCGATTTCCCATCGATCGGTATAACAAGGTACCGCTTGCGTTGGCAAAGCGGCTTGCAGCGATTCGCATTCTGCCGCCAAGTGCAACACGTCGCCGCTTCGCAATGCCCGCCCGGCGTGGCCGCCGAATTGTCCAAGCATAAACGTCGACTGGCTGCCAAGATAATCCGGCACTTGAAATCCGCCTTGTACCGCCAGATACGCGCGGCAGCCGTGCACGCCGGTTTTTCCCAGCCGCAACACCGATCCCGCTTGAATTTCGTACGTTCGCCACAGCGGCAGCGGCTCGCTGTCCAAATAAATATCGATCGGCGCACCAGCAAGCGCAATCAGGCAATCGCTGTTAAAGCGCAGTGTCGGCCCCGTCAATGTAATTTCCAGCGCGGCGCTGCCGTCGTCATTGCCGACCAAGCGATTGGCCAGCCGGAACGCCAGTGCATCCATCGGCCCGGACGGCGGCACGCCGACCTGCCAATAGCCGAGCCGTCCCGGATAATCCTGCACGATGGTTTGCATGCCGGGATTCAGCACGTCGACGGTATGCGTCCGGGTTGCAAAATCGGCCAGCAGACCGGTGGTATAGCAGCCATCGGCGAAAGATTTGCTGCGCACGATCTGCCGGAGATAATCCAAATTGGTTTCGATGCCGTGCAACGCGGTGTTATCCAGCGCATTGAGCAGCCTGGCGATGGCCGTTTCCCGCTCCGGCGCATGCACGATGATTTTGGCCAGCATCGGATCGTAAAATGCGGATACTTCGCTGCCACGCTCGATCCAAGTTTCCACGCGCGCATCCTTGGCAAACCGGACTGCCGTCAGTATACCGCTGCATGGTTGAAAATCCTTGGCCGGATTCTCGGCATATATCCGCGCTTGGATCGACACGCCGCAAGACTTGACGGCAACGGCATCAAGCGGCGGCAATTCGTTTGCCGCGAGCCTGACCATCCATTCCACCAGATCAATGCCGGTGACTTCCTCGGTGACGCCGTGCTCAACCTGCAAGCGGGTATTGACTTCAAGAAAATAAAACTCACCGCAGTCGGCATCGACCAGGAATTCCACGGTACCGGCGGATTGATAGCGAATCGCCCGGCCAAGGCGCAGCGCGGCCTCGCATAACGCTTGGCGCAATTGCGGCGTAATATGCGGCGCTGGCGTTTCTTCGATCACCTTCTGATTGCGCCGCTGCATCGAACAGTCGCGTTCGCCCAGCGCAATCACTTGTCCATTGCCGTCGCCAAAAATCTGTACTTCGATATGACGCGCCCGGTCGACGAATTTCTCCAAATACAACCCGGCGTCCTTGAAGTGATTGTGTGCGAGCTGCTTGACCGATTCGTACGCAGCGGCCAATTCGTCTTGGTTCCAGCATAGCCGCATGCCGATGCCGCCGCCCCCGGCGGTGCTTTTCAGCATCGCGGGATAGCCGATCAGCTTGGCGTGATGACACGCTTCGTCCAGATCATTGAGCAAGCCGGTCCCCGGCAGCAGCGGTAGTTGGTTTTCCAGCGCCAACGCACGCGCCGTATGTTTCAAGCCGAAAGCGCGTATTTGCTGCGGTGTCGGGCCGATAAAACAAATGCCCACTGCCGCGCAGCGCTCGGCGAACTCGGCGTTTTCGCTCAAAAAACCGTAACCCGGATGAATCGCTTGCGCGCCACATTGTTGCGCCACCGCCAGAATTTTATCCGGGCACAAATAACTTTCTGCAGCAACGCCGTCGCCGATGCAATGTGCTTCATCCGCCTCGGCAACATGCAGCGACAGCGCATCGGCTTCGGTATACACGGCGACACTGGCGATTTTCATGCGCCGCAGCGTGCGCATAATGCGGCACGCAATCGCGCCTCGGTTGGCGATCAATATCTTATTGAACATGCTAATTCCAGATCAGCAGCCGGATCGGCGTCGGATTGTACGCATTGCACGGATTGTTGAGTTGCGGGCAATTCGAGATCAGCACCACCACATCCATTGCCGCGCGCATTTCGACATATTTGCCCGATGCGGAAACGCCGTCGGCAAATGTTAATCCGCCCGTTTCCGTAACTGGAACGTTCATAAAAAAATTGATATTGCTCGGCAAATCGCGTTTGCTCATACCCAACTGCCGACACAGCGGATCGTGCGCCAACGCGTGCAAAAAATTGTCGCGGCAACTGTGCATCGGAAATTTTTCCAGCGCGTAGCGAACGGTATTGCTTTCCGCCGAGCAAGCGCCGCCCAACGTATCGTGCCGACCGCAGGTATCGGCCACGATGGTAAGCATCACATTGCCGAGGTTGGAATAAAGCTGGCTGCCGGTGGTCAGGTACAGTTGCCGTTGCCGGGCGACGGTATCGGTCGCGCTGTAACGCTCTTGCGCGTCGTGGATATTGTAAAACAGCGTGTCGACCGCTTGATTGCCTTCCAAATCGACGATGCGGAAGGTTTGCCCGTGCTTGATGCATTTCACCCATGGTTCACCGGCGGCGCAAATCTCGTCGATCACCGCATGAGCGGGATTCAGCGAACTGACTGTCAAATTCGATACATTCATAGTGCTGCCTCACCATAATAGGTTTGGGTGTTTTGCAGCGCACGATGGTTTTCTGCGATGCGCAGACAGTCTGCCTCGGCTTGCGGTGGCGTATCGATCAGTGTCAATCCGATCGCGCCGGGGCGGTACTCGGTCGCCGGGTCAAGCGGATGCGGCGCTGCGGACAACACCACCAACGTGTTCATCACGAAACTTAAGTCGACATAATCGCCTACTTTGCCGTGTCCGGCTTGGTAGCCCAACACCCCTGTTTCATCGGCGGTCACTTTGCTGAAAAAATTGATATTGGCCACCACGTCACGCAAGCCCAATCCCCATTTGCCCAGTTCGATCAGCATGCCGTCAAGCCCGCCGCGAAGCATTTGATTGCGATGTTCCTGATAGCGCGCCACACCGTATTTTTGCCGGATCGATGCTGCATCGCTCAAACCGCACACGGTATCGTGCCACCCAGCGGTATCTGCAGTAATGCAGCAAAACAACCGTCCCATGTCCGAATGGCACGCATGGCCCTTGGTCAAGTGGAACGTGTGCTGCGATTTGAGCGTATCCGCCATGTTATAGCGTTCGAGCTTTTCTTCCGGGTTATAAAACAACACCGCCGCATTCGCGCCGCCGTCGACATCGATCAAGCGCAATGTCGTGCCACGGCGGATAATGCCCGACCAGTGGCATCCGCCCGGAATGGTTTGTTGATTCATGACCGGCTCCTCAGTAATTTGCTGATCGATAAGTAAAGCATCGTAGCACTCAAAATGCCGCCTAATACCAAGGGCGTAGCCCATAACTGCCACCACGGCGCATCGGCGGAAATGACATAAGGGCGCGGCCAGGCAATATTGATCAGCTCGAATACCGCCCAAGCGAAGGCGGCGGTGTTGATGATCAACCCCCATCGCCCCAGTTTCAATTGCCCCAAATCCGGGTTCCAGCGACCGGACAAGCGCGCGAATAAGGCCACGCCGGTAGTAAATGCAAACATTGCGTACAAACCGCCGGTGCCGAAAGCGATGATGGTCGCGACGGCATCGTCGCTGAATCCGAACACCAAACCGCAACCGGCCAGCAACACGGTAAAAAGCACTGCATTGCGCGGCGTGTGACTTTGTGTGACCTGGCTCAACACGCTGGGCATGTTGCCTTCGCGCGCCATCGAAAACACGATGCGCGATGTGTATTTGACTACGGATGCGCCGCAAGCCAGAAAAGCCGTTCCAACAATCGCCAAAAACGGTTTCTCGATCCACGTTCCGAAATGACTGGCGATCAACGGCGTGATCGGATCTGCGGTCACGCTGCTGTGAATCAACGTTTCGCGATCGAACGCCAATATCAGCGATGCCGAATTAAACATCACCACGGTACCGACGGCACACAGCGAAAAAAAGATCGCGCGCGGCACTGCGTGTTGCGGTTGATGCGTTTCTTCCGCCGTGGTGGAACACGCATCAAAGCCGATGAATGCCCAACCGGCAATCGCAAGTGCCGCAAGAAACGCAGCCGCTTGGCTCGGCGCAGTGCCGGTACCGAGATGCCGGAACAGTTCCGGAAAATCATGCTGGCGGAAAAACAGAAACAATAGCACCGCAATGCCCAGCGATCCGGCCACTTCGGCATACACACCGAGCTTGATGACGAGCTTGAACACTTGCACTGGCGCGAGATTCAACAGCGTGCACAGCGCCAGAAAAACCGCTGCCCACAATACTTTTTCGCTGCCGCTATCGGCCATCGACCCAAAAAAACCGGCAAACCAGATACCCCCGGCGTACGCCGTGGTGGTCAGCATCGCAATGGTGGAGCTGACATAGATAACACCGGCATAATGCCCGGCAGTGGTGCCGTAAAGCTGTCGCGCCCATTTGTAGGCACCGCCCGCTATCGGAAATTGCGACGCAAGTTCGGCGTAGACGGTCGCAACCAGCAATTGCATCGACAAACAAATCGCCAGCGCCGCAAACCACCCGCCGCCGGTCACCGTCGTTTGCACGCCGATAATGGCGTACAAACCGACAATCGGCGACACCACCGCAAACCCCAGCGTAAAGCTGTGCCAAATGTTCATGCTGGGGCGCACGGTACGCGCACCCGTCGTTTTCAGCTCATCGATTGATTTCGATACTTCAGACATAGCGAGTCTCCTTGATTCGGGATATTACCGAAGATCCATGTACCTACGCACATGATCTGATCTCCCGGGCTTTTATCCCTCCGTGGAGCCTCGCATAAACGAGACCGGAAACTCTCGGACCAGACACCTTGACCGCATGCGCTGATTGGCCGGAACCCTAGTTTCCCATGATGCTACCGCTTCTTTGCTGCGTCGTTGCTTAGTTGAGATTGAGTAAGCGAGTAACGGACAAAAGTTTAGCGATGCTTTTGCAAAAAAGCAATTACCTGCGCAAGCGATCTACTGTGTGATCGGTGAATGGTTTCATGCGGTTTAGATTATTTCAGCGGAGTTTCGCAACCGCTTGTGCAACCTCGGGTAAATTCCGCAGCCGCGCCAGCCATTCCAGCGGAATCGACGTCAAGTCGCTTTGCTGGGACGTGTGTGCAGCCATAATGGCGCCGAGCATGATCGAGCGGCCGCAGCTATCGCCGCCGATACGGATGTTTTCTTCAATGGCGGCACGGTAGCCGGGTACATGGCGGGCGATATGCGCGATGACAGGCATGCCTTCCATCACGTGGCATGCGGTGCCGAAACGTTTGCCGATCGCCGTGCAGTCGAGAGTGCTTGTTTGCAGCGCTTCTTTTACCAGCGGTTGCAGTTTTTCACCCGCATGCGGAAGCGAGTGATTTAATGCTCCGGCAATCGGATTTCCGTTTAAAACATCGTGCAAAACCAAGCCTGCATACTGCGCTGCGGCGACAGCGGTGTCGTTGTGATTGGTCAGGCGAACGATTTGTTCGATTTTGCTTTTGAGTGCGTCTTGCGATCCGATGTGGGTGGCGACAACAACCGGCACTGTAGCCAACGCGGCAAATTGATCGTCGTCGGCACCGGAGCGTTCCAGAAATTCTTCCGGTTTCAGTGGCAGCAGCATTTGCAGAGTCTGTCGGGTCGGCGAATCGACATAGCCGCGATAACCGCCGCCAGGACCGAAATAGTTGCGATATTCGGTTTGATAGGCGATGCGATCGAACTGGCCTTGCTGCGCGAAATGCCGCAGCATCAGTTGACACAACTCGCCATAACCCGATGAATCGCCCGATTGTTTCCGGTCATGCGCAAAATAACCGCTGACACCGGCATAATCCTGCGCGTCGGGCTGCAGAAACACCAAGCCTTTGCTTTGCTCGATCTGTGCGATGCGTTCGGGATCGTACAGCCAGTGCAGTCCGAGCGATGCGGAATCCGCTACCAATGCGCCAAGGATGGCCGCCAGACGAGGTTCCAACCGAATATCTGTGTTCATTGCTTATTGAATCTCGATTTCATCGGGAATCCTGCGCGCTTCGTCGGTCATCATGATCGGGATGCCGTCCTTGATCGCAAACGCCAATCGATCTGGCTTGCAAATCAATTCCTTGTCGTCTTTTTTGTAAATCAACGGTCCTTTGCACAACGGGCAAACCAGAATATCCAATAATCGTGCGTCCATAATTTTCCTTATTTTGTCTTTTTAGAATTTGCTCAGAATATCGTCCAATTGATCCAGGCTAGTATAGTGGATCACGATATTGCCCTGGCCGTTTTTCTTCGGCTTGATCGCCACCTGTGCGCCCAGGCGTCCGGAAACATCTTCTTGCAATCGCAACAGATCGCGGTCGTCTTTTTTTATTTTTTTGACAGCCGGGTGCTCCAATTGGTTGACCAATTTTTCCGTTTCGCGCACCGATAATTGCTTTTGCGCGATTACATTGGCGATTTTGATTTGTTGTGCGGCATTCAACGGCAGTAACGCTCGGCCATGCCCCATGTCGATCTTGCCTTGCATCATCATTTCCTGCACCGGCGCGGATAAATTCAGCAAGCGCAGTAAATTGGAAATGGTGCTGCGCGAATTGCCGAGCGCTTCTCCAGCGGTTTGGTGCGTCATGTCGAATTCGTTGATCAAACGCTGTATGCCCAGCGCTTGCTCCAGCGGATTCAAATTCTCGCGCTGTATGTTCTCGATCAGCGACATCGCCAGCGCCGCTTCGTCGGCAACGTTACGGATCAATACCGGCACTTCGGTCAATTCCGCCAATTGCGCGGCGCGCCAGCGGCGCTCACCGGCAATGATCTCGAACCGACCGCCATCGACCGGTCGCACCAGAATCGGTTGCATGATGCCTTGCGCTTTGATCGATTCGGCCAATTCCGCCAGTGCCACTTGATCCATATTGGTTCTGGGCTGGTATTTGCCGGGCTGCAGTTTTGCAATTTCCAAATTCTGCAGCGATTCCGCCGTGTTGTCGGCTGCTTCGTTGCCCGATAACAAGGCATCTAAACCTCTTCCCAATCCTTTTTGCTTTATCATGTCGCCGATTCCTTTCTATCGCGGTTACGCGCTCAAAATTTCCTTGGCCAAATCCAAATAGGCTTGCGCACCTTTGGATTGCCCGTCGTGATACAAAACGGGCAAACCGAAACCGGGTGCTTCGGCTAAACGCACATTGCGCGGAATCACGGTGCGATAGACCTTATCGCCGAAATGCTGTTGCAGTTGATCGGAAACTTGTTGCGCCAGAATATTGCGCGGATCGAACATGGTGCGCAGCAAGCCTTCGATGCGCAATGTCGGATTGAAATTGCTGCGCACGCGCTTGATGGTATTGACCAAATCGCTCAAACCTTCCAATGCGTAATACTCGCATTGCATCGGTATCATCACTGCATGCGCTGCGCACAGGCCGTTTAGCGTGAGCAAATTCAATGCGGGCGGGCAATCGATCAAAACATAATCGTAGCTTTCTTGAATCGATTCCAATGCAAGCTTTAATCGCGCTTCGCGTTGCGGAAAATTCACCATCTCCACTTCCGCGCCGGCCAGATCGCGATTGGCTGGAATCAAATCGTACTTGCCTTTCGGATTGCTGACACGCGCTTCCTCTATGGTTGCATCGCCGAGCAGTACATGATAAATCGTGACTTTCACCGTTTGCTTATTGGTGCCACTGCCCATCGTAGCATTGCCTTGCGGATCGAGATCGACCAGCAGCACGCGTTTGCCGGAAGCCGCCAAACTGGCCGCCAGATTCACGCTGGTGGTGGTTTTGCCGACACCGCCTTTTTGATTGGTGATCGCGAGTATTTTAGTCATGGCGCTGCTCCTGTATTGAATGCCTATCCTGCTTGGTGCTTGATAACGATCAATTGCCGGGTCGCATCGAGTCCGGGTACAGTAAGCGTCACAATCCGTTCGATAAAAAATGGCGCTTGTACTTGCTGACGCTCCTGTTCCGAGCAATTCGCTTTCATCGCAACCCAGCGGCAATCGGAATTCCATTCACTGGCCCAGTGCTGGGTCAACGCGACAAATGTTCCCAACTCGGAAAATGCGCGCGAGATAACGGTATTCACCTCATCGTCGGCCTTCATATTTTCAATGCGTTGTGCCATGATTTCAACGTTCTGCAATCTCAATTCTATTTTCACTTGCTGCAAAAATGCGGTTTTCTTCCGGTTGCTTTCCACTAAAATTATCTGCCAATCCGGTCTTGCGAGCGCAATCGGTATGCCAGGCAATCCGGCGCCGGTACCGACATCCACGATACGCGGGCCTTTAATATGCGGCAACACCGCCAAGCTATCCGCGATATGCTGGACTAGCATCTCTTGCGGATTGCGGATCGCAGTCAAGTTATGAATTTTGTTCCATTTTTCGATCAGCAATAAATATTGCTCGATTTTTCCGGCAAGCTGTCTGTCTTGTACCGCAGCATCGCCATTCAATGCTTGCAAGCTTCGCTCAATCAGCGCCAACAAACTCATGCGCTTTGTTTTTTATCATTGCCCGCAAAACCGCGCTTCAAATGCACCAGCAACAATGAAATCGCCGCCGGTGTCACGCCGGAAATGCGTGTGGCTTGCCCGATGGTTTCCGGTTTGTGTTGATTCAGTTTCTGCTGCACTTCGGTCGACAATCCTTTCACCGCGCCATAATCGATATCTTTGGGCAGCACCGTATTTTCGTATTGCGCCTGACGCGATACTTCTTCCTGCTGACGCTGAATATAGCCGTGATATTTGGCTTGGATTTCGACTTGCTCGGCAACTTGCGCACTCGCAACCGGCTCGCCCGCGCCGGGCAAAGTCATCAGCGTCGCATACGTAACATCGGGGCGCTTAAGCAATTCGGTCAGCGTGTATTCGCGCTCGATGCCTTTGCCGAGCACGCGAAAAGCGTCTTGTTCCGGCAATGTGCCGGGCAGCACACGGATCGAATTGAGTCGTTGTTGCTCCTTGACGATTGCTTCCTGTTTCACGGAAAACATTTCCCAGCGCTGATCGTCGATCAATCCTAACGTTCTGCCGGTTTCAGTCAGCCGCAAATCGGCATTGTCTTCGCGCAATTGCAAGCGGTACTCGGCGCGGCTGGTAAACATGCGGTACGGTTCGGTAACACCGGAAGTCACCAGATCATCGACCAGCACACCCAGGTACGCCTCGTGGCGTTGCGGCAACCAAGTATCGCGCTCCTGTATTTTCAGTGCGGCATTAACCCCTGCCAGCAAACCTTGCGCAGCGGCTTCTTCGTAGCCGGTGGTGCCATTGATCTGTCCGGCGAAAAACAGGTTTTCGATGGTTTTGGTTTCGAGCGAGCGCTTCAAATTGCGCGGATCGAAATAATCGTATTCGATGGCATAGCCGGGGCGCGTGATATGCGCATTTTCCAGACCGGATAT
>JALRCN010000209.1 GCA_023257295.1 Nitrosomonas sp.
GTTCAATGGCATCCCTGAACATACCTTTTATTTGCATTTGAAAGAAACCGAATTTCGTTTTAATCATCGTCGTGATAATCTTTATCTTGCCGTTCTCAAATTATTACGCCTAAACCCGCTTTAACTTCCTAAGACCCTAAATTTAATAGTCATATCTTCAATACCTTACTGACAGACCCTGATCAACACAAGGCAAAATTCTGCACGATAGCGCTCGGCTTCGGTAATATCTCGAAATTTCTTGCTCATTTTAACTATTTTAACCATGAATATTCCCTCACTTTCCGATATCGCAGTGGGTACCTGGGTGCAAGGCGGCCCTATCGAGTTAACTGACCTGATCGGCTCGGTCGTGCTGATTGAAGTTTTCCAAGTGAATTGCCCAGGATGTTTTCTCTATTCTTTACCCAAGTCAATTGATTTGCATGAGAAATACCACCAACAAGGTCTGACTGTCATCGGCTTGGCTACCGCATTCGAAGATTACGATAAAAACACATTGAAAAACCTGCAGAAATTAGTCACGACGGGCGAGGTAATCGGCGAAACCTATAATGCGCTCAAACGCCATGGCATATTGTCGCAAGACCGGCTTCCATGGAAAATACCGTACGCTGTCGGTATGGATCGTGTCGCCGTAGAAACGGAACCGGTTACCGATACTCGCGTATTGAGTTACGCTCACTCATTCTTACCCGAATTTGAAAAATTCAGCGATGACCAGAAGCAATCAGTACTGCAGCAAATCAAACATTATTTGACGCAAAAAACCATGAAAGCCGAAACATTCGAATGCTTCGCATTACAAGGAACGCCTTCGTGTATTTTGTTCGATCGCAAAGGTCAATTAAAAGACGTTTCGTTCGGCCAGATCGATTATAAGCAAGCGATGGTCGAGCATTTCTTGGCCGAGAAGTAATCTTTATCGTCCATTCACCGATCGGCATCGATCAGAATAGTCTGCAGCCAATCCTCAAACGGTGCGTGATGCCGAATATCGTATTGCCAACACTGAAATCCCATTGATTTCCCCGTCGCGATATTTTGCGGCTGATCGTCGATATAAACCGTGTTTTCCGGATTAAGATTGAAAGTATCGATCGCATACCGATAGATCGCCGGATCAGGCTTCAGCATGCCGATTTCAAACGACAGAATCCGCTGCTTAAATAAAGCAAACCCCGGGTAAGCTTCAAAAATCCACGGACAATGAATGGCATTGATATTGGAAATCAAAATCAATGCATGGTCGCAGCCGGCAATTCTACCAACGCAATCCCACATCGATTGGTTGTATGTAAAAATTTTCCGCCACGCGCGATAAAATTGTTCAATCGTTGCATCGCCTTGCAGAATATCCAGCGCCCATCGTGCATATTGCGCCGAATCCACCAGCCCTTTCTCTAATGCATCTTTTCCCGCAAGCACCTGGCAAATGCAATCATGAGGATTCTCAATATCGTTCGATACCAATTGCGCAAGCGACGATTCAAAATCAAAATCAAGCAAAACACGGCCAATATCGAACAGAAACGTCTTCGGTGAACCAACGGATGACATATTTTGGAACCATGGAGGTGTGACAGAAAATACATGCACTGCGCAAACTAAAAAGACAAGGATGCTCACTAATAGCCATCCTTGTCCTCGAAAAGCTCCCCACATATGCCGTCAGGTTGTTTCTTGAACCATGGGGTCCAAGGCGGTTGCTTCACGGACACATCAGGCACGCCATATTAGGCGCGCACAACAGCATCACTAAACTCCACAACCATTTTCTAACAATTGGTTCAAAGAATATAAACCTTAACAAACACCGCAGGGATTAACCGTTACTACCCATAAATCGTCTAATTCTCTTTATTTGCGATGACTTCATCGACTTTTTTCTTCAATGCCACAATTCTACGCTTAAATTCGTCCATGTCAAAACCGCTTCCCTCGCGGAGCGTCAGCAACTCATGCGTAATTTTTAATGCGGCAATGATGGTCACGCGATCCGAATCGACCACCTTTCCTTCCGTTTTTACTTCCTGAATCTTTTCATTCAAATATGCAGCCGCCAATTCAATTTCTTCTTTCTTGTCCGCCGGGCATGCAATACAGAACTCCCGCCCCATAATGCTAATATTCACTGTATTCTTATTCATTATCCGGCAACACCAATAAAAGTGTTTCCAGCCGATCCGCCGCAATATGTATTTTTTCACTTAGCGCATCACATTGCGCATGTGAAGTGACAAGCGCTTCGCGCAATTGATTATTCTCCACCCGAGCATCCCGGTACAACTGGATAAGCAACAATACCTTATCTTCCAACGACTCTAATTCAGCTTTCATAGCGACATCACTTTTCAAACAGTTAAAAGAATTAATTGGCAATCAAATCCAAATTCTGCTGTGTGCCCTATCGCCTTATCGTGGTTTTTATAATTGCGTTTCGATGTCGGCCAATACTTACCATTTATTTGCGGTGAGTTCCATCGCAAAAAGGTGCGTTATTGGTTTTCTTGCAGGTGCATAACCAATAATTTTTAGTTTCGGTCACATTGAATTTCTTCGGCATAAATTCCGTGTTCTTGTGAGAACCGTCGCAAAACGGTTGCGATCTGCTTCTGCCGCAAGTGCACCAATAATAATCCTTGCCGGATTCAAGTTTAACTTCGATAGGGGTAAAAAGCTGATCAGTATTCGAAGATTGGGTCATAGTTGTCGCTTCACCAAAAATTTAACGATACACACCGACTTAGTGTTTTATTCACTTGCTTAATATCAATTTCAACAGTTGTTTATTATCAATAATAATAGATCGAGTTACTGAAATTTCAATTAAACAAAATAGCATAACTGTATGTTACAAAATAAATTACTCTCGAAGCATAACACCTTGCTTGTGCGTTTACGGAAATTCAGCGGATTATCTTTAGTTTTTATCGATAAATTTACTTAAACAAACAATCGCAATGCGCTTGAACTACCGGCATTAATATGATTCCTCTTCATGGAAGCCTGTATTTCAATCAACTGCTGTTTGCTTCTTTGAATACCGCTATCGCTCAACGGTACTCGATTGTCATCCACCATGATACCGCCAAGCGTATTGGAAAAAATCTTTGCCAAGTGCGCCATTTGATCGAATACGCGCTCACCTTGCGCCACGCGCGGCACATCCAACAAAAAAGTAACGCCATGTGTCGTCAATGATTTCATGTTCTCCGGCACGAAAGGCGATGATTCGTAATTACTCAGCGTGAACAGAACATTACCGCTATCGTCCCGATACTTAAACACCCCTTCCGGCTCAAGCCTAAATCCGGATGCTTCCGCCAATGCGCGAATCTTGGTACCCACGAATGCGCCTTCGTCCTTGCTGATGATGTTAATTCCGATCATGACATCCACATCGGCACAAAACCTGTCCAATTTGACCGCTTTGTCGTGGGTCGCAACGATATCCGGACATTCGGCAACCGCATGCACCTGCGAGGCAAATTCAAGCACCAGATCTCTGAATTTAGACAAATTCACTTCACTGATCGGCCCGGCCCTATCGGCAAGCTGCAAACAACCTTTCAAATGATTATAGCCGTCGCTTTCAACGTTTGATTCAGTGGTAATTTCCTCCCATGGCGCATTGCTATCTTGCTGTCCAAGCCAAACCACCGTTTTGCCGAAATCGAACTTTCGCTGCAGCAATTTAGCGATATATGTGTTAGCAATCAATGCATCTGAGCGGATATTGATAATGTAATTGGTATTGCTATCGAAATCCAACAAAGGGGAAGATGTTGATGCATGTGTGCCAGAAGAAATATGACCTAATGAAGCATGAGCAGCACCGCTCATCAACGGCACTGACGATGTTTTTTTAATTTCTCCTACCGGAGCATCCATGGGAGCAAAAGTATCTGCGGGTACTTCCGGTGTCGTTTTATTAAATCGCGGCTCGATTCTCTGGAACGCATCCTCCGTATCATATTCATCCAGCAGAATATCATCGTGTTTATGGTCAAATGCAGCTTGAACCTTGCGCCGGTAACGTTGTTGCTGTATCCAATTGAAGACAACGACACCCGCGATTACGATAATGCCGATAATTATCAAACTTAACTGCAAGTCACTCATACCCGATATCTCCATAAATATTTTCTTGCTCTAAATGCAACGTACCGCACAGAAACTTAATTATGTCAGTTTTATGTATTTCATCAAAATCACTCGTTTATTGCCCGTGTATCGCGCACCCCAAGTTTCACGGCATCTGCCAGATCTACCGCAACAATCCGCGACACCCCTCGTTCTTGCATTGTAACGCCAATTAGGCGATGCGCCATTTCCATCGTTATTTTATTATGACTAATGAATAAAAATTGCGTTTGTTTTGCCATCTCCTTGACCAATTCGCAGAAACGCTCTGTATTGGCATCATCCAGCGGAGCATCCACCTCGTCCAGCAAGCAAAAAGGCGCAGGATTGAGTTTAAACAATGAAAATACCAATGCCAGCGCGGTCAACGCCTTTTCTCCGCCCGAAAGCAGATGAATCGAGCTGTTCTTTTTACCGGGCGGTTGCGCCATCAATACGAAACCGTCTTCAATGTCATTTTCATTCGAGCAGACAAGCTTAGCTTGACCGCCTGCAAATATGATTGGGAATATTTCGTCCAAATGCACATTGACTTGCGTGAAAGTTTCCTGCAATCGCATTTGCGTCTCGCGATCGATTTGCCGGATTGCGGATTCAAGAATTGCAACAGCATCGTTCAAGTCGTTCATTTGAACCAACAAGTCGGATTCGCGCTTCCGGGTACTTTCAAGCTCATCGATCGATGCCAGATTGACCGCTCCCAATGCTGCAATTTCTTTGGTAAACCGTTGAATTTCACTTTGTAAGACGGCCATCGATTTCTTCCCGGCCAAAAGAGTTATCGATGCCGTATCGGCATTAGCAGCATCGATCATTTCGCTTAATTGCTCGATATTCAGCAAACTCGCTTGCTCTTTGAGCCGCGCCTGAACAACGGCTTCGCGCAATGCATGCGATTTTTGCTCCGATTCCAGACGCACGATCTCGATTTCCCGTAAGCGATGCGCAGTATCCGCCATTTCCAGCCGCACCTGCTCCATTGCCGTTTTTATCTCAGCGCGATGCGTTTGCGCGATCTCCAATGAAGATTTGCTCGAAGCATCGTCGCAGCTATCGATTTCCCTAAGCAAATCGGCACACTCTGCGGCCAACCGCTGTGCATTCTCATCGGCGTGTTGGATAATAAGCTGTATTTCGTTGATTTTGCTATCGCATGTTTTTAAATAAAAGATGGTTTCTTGTATTTTCTGCGCGAATTGCTGGATGATTTGACGATGCTTTGCAAGCGATTCGTTAGCCGCTTTCCAGGAAAGTTGTACGTGTTCCACCGTTTGCCGCAATGCCTCAATTTGCTGTCGATTATCGGTCAAATTATTAATTGCCGCTTGCCGCAACGTTAATTCATTATTCAACGCATGCTGAATTTCATCGAGTTCAGTCGCGATCTGCCGATTTCGATACGTCGATCGCTCATTGCCTTGCGCCAGTTTTAACGATTCCAATTGCAGTTGATACAAGCGCTGTTGTAATTGATTGCGTTGCATTCTC
The DNA here is from genome assembly GCA_023257295.1 of Nitrosomonas sp. Lineage (GTDB taxonomy): Bacteria > Pseudomonadota > Gammaproteobacteria > Burkholderiales > Nitrosomonadaceae > Nitrosomonas. Next base: position 5,635 of record JALRCN010000209.1, read on the forward strand.
ACATTTTTGACATCGACATTTAACTGATCGTAATCCGACTCGGCTTGCGTTAATTTGCTTTGTTTCTCGGCAACAATCGCTTCGATTTGATCGATTTCACCTTGCAATGAAGCAAGCTCCTGCTGTCTCGATAACACCCCGTGCAAATTCGAGTCCGGCGCATAAAAAGCACAACTGTGACGCGTCACAATATGTCCTTCGGGCGTCACGATGGTCTCGCCCGCTTGCAGCTCCGTTCTTTTGGCCAATGCTTCTTGTATATTTTTTGCCACGTACACATGGCACAACCAATCTTCCAAAGCGCATTGCGCTTCAGGCTGGCGAAAAACCAGAAAATCCAATAACCTACCGCCACCGCTCGAACTCAATACCGATTGGCGATGACTTATTGTTTGTGCCTGCGAATTTCCATCGAAAACGACCCATTTTCCCGCCGGAATATCCTGTAAAGAATCCAGCATTGCGTCTATCCGTGCGCATTGCAGACCGTTCAATCGCTCGCGCAAAATCGCCTCTAAAGCCGTTTCCCACTGTGCCGCAATTTGAATGCCTTGCCACAAACGCGGCAAGGTGCTCCAATTCCGTTCATTTAGCCAAGTCGTCAATTGCTGATTATTGTCGAGTTTCTGTTGCAGGCTGCGCAATGCAGCCTGCCGTGCAATCAATTTCGTCAGGCGGTGTTTCGATTCTTGAATATCTTGTTCAATTTGTTGCTTGAGCACGGTCATATCGCTGAGCTGCTGCTCAAGCGTCTGCTGTTTTTGATTTTCGCAACTCAACGCCGCATCGATCCGATCGGTTTCTTGCTGAAGCTCCGCTAACTTAGCGGAATCGACGAAAACCAGCTCGCTTTGCTCTTGCGATAAGCGTTGTTGCCGCACCTCGAGTTGCCGGATATTCTTATCGGCATGGGAAATATGATTATTTTCCAGTTGATTATTTTGTTCGGCCATTAAAAGACCATGTCGGCATTGGCTCAATTCATCCTGATACCGCTGATAATCGGCCTCCAGTACGGGAAGCTGCCGGTTTTGCGTTTCATGCTCCAGCGAATATTGCCGATGATGCTGTTCCGCCACGATCTTTTCTTGCTGCCAATGCAATAACTGCTTTGCATTAACCGCCTTTATTTGATCGTTCTTTTGCAATTGATCGTCGATGGACTGCGTTTGCTGAATTAAGCGTTCTTTTGTTGTGCCGATTCGATTGATTTGCTGCTCTAAACGCTCGATCTCGGCATCGGCACCGTATAGCCGGCCCTGCACTTGCAGCAAACGCTCGTTGGCAAGGTATTCGCCCGCGCGAATCTCTTCGAATTCTTGTTCAGCGTCTCGCTGCGCGGTGGTCATCGCACGCAGCGAAGCTTCCAGTTCGGCAAGCTGCAACTTAATTTGATCGTATTGCAGCATCGCTTCCGTTTTACGTTGATGCCACAGCACGACCTGCGCAGTATGCAGCTTTTCTTGTAGCAATTGATATTGCTGCGCCGTCATAGCTTGCGTTTCCAAATGGCTCAACTGAACATTGAGTTCTTGATGGATGTCTTGCAAACGAATCAGATTTTTTCGCGTTTCCGCAAGTCGCGTCGAGGTTTCCAGCCTTCTTTCCCGGTATTGGGAAATACCCGCCGCCTCCTCCAAGAAATTTCTCATTTCTTGCGGCTTTGCTTCGATAATCTGCGAAATCATTCCTTGTTCGATAATGGCATAGCCACGACTGCCCGCACCGGTACCATGAAAAAGATCCGTGATATCGCGGCGGCGCACTTGCAGATTGTTGATGTAATAACTCGAGCCGCCGTCGCGTTGCAAAACGCGCTTGATCGCTATCTCGCCATAGCTGGACCATTGTCCGGCGATTTTCCCCGAATGATTGTCGAAAATGATTTCAACGCTCGCACGCCCCACCGCTTTACGGTTAGTCGATCCAGCAAAAATAACATCCTGCATGGAATCGCCGCGCAGCGCCGAAGCTTTGGATTCTCCCAACACCCACCGCACAGCATCGATAACATTGGATTTTCCGCATCCATTGGGGCCGACGATCCCCACGAGATCGTACGCAACAGGGATCGCGGTTGGATCGACAAACGATTTAAAACCGGCAAGCTTGATATGGGTTAAGCGCAATTTTCGATTATCGGATAAGACAGTTATAATAGGCCAAGCGCATTGCGCGCATTATCATACTGTAACTGAATCAATTTAACCACGAACACGCAAAATGGCGACGAAACCGCAAAAAATACTCGAAACATTCGATAATCCATCCTGCGATCGGGATTACCAGATTCACATGGAAATACCGGAATTTACCTGCTTATGCCCTAAAACCGGGCAACCGGATTTCGCCACCCTGATACTCGATTACATCCCGGACAAAAAATGCGTCGAATTGAAGAGTCTTAAACTGTATATTTGGTCCTATCGCGACGAAGGCGCATTCCACGAAGCAGTCACTAACAAAATCCTCGATGACCTCGTCGCCGCAATGAAACCGCGCTACCTGCGTTTAGTCGCGCGCTTTTACGTGCGCGGCGGTATTTTTACGAATGTAGCCGTCGATTACCGGAAAAAAGGCTGGAAGCCGGAACCGGCGATTACGCTGCAGGAATTCGATTACCAATCGAATTTTCGTTAACCATCCCGGATACGCCGCTGGCGCAAGCCCGTTGATACCGAATCATGCAATGTTAGTGGCGGTTGTACAACAGCCAAAACATTGAAACTGGCTTCTATCTGCGCAAAAAAAACGTTATGTCGTTTCACCGAAAAATGAGGGATGTGAATCATGAATTTTTATTCATTCGCATCATTGATTGCATGTACAGATAGGTCAAAACACGTCCCTCCGTTTGCTCGATCTTCTGTGCGCTTTGGCAATAGACAACGTATTGTTTTGTTTATGGCAAGATGCGCCTTATTTTGTGTAACACTTTTTGTGTGGGCATCATCCACTACTAGCTACACAAAAGACAGACTCCTCCAGTACTCACCGAACATTGCTGAGCACGGCTGTTCCGTAAAGTGCTGTCTATCGCACGGCACGGAGAAGCGTTCCGCTAGATCGATCGAAATCAACTCTAGGTCACTCTTTGATATTCCCCGTGCTGTGTACCAAATATCCACCTGGAGTTGTCCCATTTTAACGGACAGTTTTTTCACCAAGTCGAGAACGTTTTGACTTGCTTGTTCGAATTGTAATCTATCGTGATTTG
>JALRCN010000059.1 GCA_023257295.1 Nitrosomonas sp.
CAATACATCGCCCGCAGCATAATGCACTTCGTCGTATCGCCGCTTTCCTTTCGTGGTGATCGCAAACATTCGTTGTCCCGCAAGACTGGCGCAGCAATCCGCCCAACTCTCATGCACTTTCATCGCCGCAAATTCGTGATAGTCCAACCCCGCGCGAATCAGTTGCTTGTCTTTCAACGGAAACCCGAGCGGTTTGACCAGATGCAACTGCATGCCGGTGTTGGCGCATAGGCGGATGATGTTGCCCGTATTCGGCGGGATTTCCGGTTGATACAAAACGATATGAAACATATGGATAACCGGATTATTCGATGGAAAAAGGGTCGATTTGATTTTTCTCGGGCAATGTTCGGGCAATTACCCAATTGCTGATTTCAGTTGCGCCTTGTTTGCGCAACACGCCAGCCAATTCGTTTAGTGTCGCGCCGGTGGTCATGACATCGTCAATTACGGCAATATGCTTGCCTTGCAAATCTATTGTACAGTCAAATGCCTTGCGGATATTCTTTTGGCGTTCTTTCCACGGCAACTCCGTTTGCGGTTGCGTGTGTTTGATGCGCCGACAGCCGTCCGGCAGCAGCGGGATATTCATTCGCTTTGCGACAAAACGTCCGATTTCCATTGCTTGATTGAAACCGCGTTCGCGCAATCGAATCGGATGCAGCGGCATCGGTATCACCCAATCCGGTTTATTTTGCATCGTTTGGATTTGTTCGAGCAGCAATTGCGCCAAGATCGGTGCAAGCGCCAAGTTGGCTCCGTATTTAAGTGAATGGATCAAGGCGTCGACGGGAAAAGCATAGCGCACGGCTGCGGCAGTGCGGGTAAAAGCGGGAGGATTGTTCAAGCAAGTACCGCATATTTCGGCTGTAGGTACGGGCCATAAGCAAACCGGACAACGATATTCCGGCAATTGCGGTAGATCGTCGCGGCAGGGGATGCACAAGTCTTGCACGGAAGCCGTGCCGCATAAAGCACAATTCTTTTCGGAAAAAAATGGCACGATGGTTTAATCGGTTAATTGAAAATGCTGAATGGAAAAATTGACAGCATCCATCGAATACTTGATCATCCAGGGTTCTCGATCAGTGAGTGATTTAATCAGGACGACAGGTAAAACGGTATGAATTTGGATACATTGACCACCCGCGAAACGCAAAACGATACTGGTAGTATAGCCGGGAAATCGCAGCACGCGCCATTCTGGAGCGTGGCGGACATTCTGGCGTTGCTTGATGCGCCGTTTAACGATTTGATCTACCGTGCGCAAACGGTGCATCGGCAATATCACGATCCGAACGGTGTGCAACTGTCCACGTTGATTTCGGTGAAAACCGGCGGTTGTCCAGAAGATTGCGGTTATTGCCCGCAAGCGGCGCGCTATCATACCGGCGTTAAAAATCAGAATATGTTGTCACTGGATGAGGTGGTTGGTGCAGCCGCTGCGGCGAAAGCAAAGGGCGCATCGCGGTTTTGCATGGGTGCCGCCTGGCGTGGGCCGAAGCAGCGCGATATCGAAAAAATGACCGAAATGGTACGTGCCGTCAAATCATTGGGAATGGAAACTTGCGCGACTTTAGGTTTGTTGAAACCCGGTCAGGCGCAACAGCTCGGCGAAGCGGGTCTGGATTATTACAACCATAACCTCGATACCGCTCCAGAATTCTACGAAGAAATCATCACCACACGGCAGTATCAGGATCGGCTGAATACATTGCGGGAAGTACGCGATGCCGGTATCAACGTCTGTTGTGGCGGCATTGTCGGCATGGGAGAGACGCGCCAATCGCGCGCCGGATTAATCGCGCAATTGGCCAATCTGAATCCGTATCCGGAATCGGTGCCGATCAATCATTTGGTGCAGGTGGAAGGAACGCCGTTGTACGGTACGGCTGCCTTGGATCCACTCGAGTTCGTGCGAACCATCGCCGCAGCACGAATCACAATGCCGAAGGCGATGGTGCGGATCTCCGCAGGACGGCAGGAAATGTCCGATGCGATTCAGGCATTGTGTTTTATCGCGGGCGCCAATTCGATTTTTTACGGCGACAAGTTGCTGACCACCGACAACCCGGAAACCGATCGCGACCGGACGCTGATGGAAAAATTGGGGCTACACGCACTGTCGTAAATGTTTCCCGATCTGGCCGAGCAACTGCGCAAGCGCGAGCAGCAGGGCTTGCTGCGTCGGCGGCGCATTCTCCAAAGCCCGCAAGCAAGCCATATTACGATTGACGGGTGCGGCTATCTGGCTTTTTGCAGCAACGATTATCTGGGACTTGCCAATCATCCGCAATTGATCGAAGCGGCGTGCGAGGGCACAATACGTTATGGCGTTGGTGCGGGCGCATCGCATCTGATCAACGGTCATAGCGCCGCGCATCATGATTTGGAGCAAGCGCTCGCCGGATTTACCGGATTCCCGCAAGCCTTGCTGTTTTCCACCGGCTACATGGCGAATATCGGTGCGGTAACAGCATTAGTCGGGCGCGAGGATGCGATCTTCGCCGATAAGCTGAATCACGCTTCGCTGAACGATGCAGCGTTATTGTCGCGCGCCCGATTCATCCGTTATCCGCATCTGGATTTGAAAACACTGGAAAATCGTTTGGCATCGACCAAAGCGCGGCGCAAGCTGGTGATTTCCGACGCGGTGTTCAGCATGGAAGGCGACAGTGCGCCGATCCCGGAATTGCTGGCTTTGTGCGAACAATACCAAGCCGTTTTGCTGTTGGACGACGCGCACGGTTTCGGCGTGTTGGGAAAACAAGGGCGGGGCAGCTTGTTTCAGACGGATAGTCCGAGTAACCATTCGCCGAATCTCGTGTATATGGCAACGCTGGGCAAAGCGGCCGGTGTGTTCGGCGCTTTTGTCGCCGCACAATTGGACGTGATCGAAACGGTGATTCAATCCGCGCGCAGTTATATCTACACCACCGCCACGCCACCGCTGTTGGCGCACACGTTATTGACCAGTCTGCAATTGATTGGACAAGACGAATGGCGGCGCGAAGCGCTGCAACGCCATATCGCGCAACTGAGACAGGGATTGCGGTCATTGCCGTGGCAATTGCTATCTTCCGAGACACCGATTCAGCCTCTATTGATTGGCAGCAGCGCGGAGGCCGTGCGCATCAGCGAGCAATTGCGCGAGCGCGGTATCCTGGTTCCGGCGATCCGCCCGCCGACGGTGCCGCAAGGCACGGCGCGATTGCGTATTTCGTTGTCCGCTACGCACCGGCCGGAGGATATTCAACGGTTGGTCGAATCCTTGCACGAATTGGCCGCATCGTGACACCAGTGCATATCGAAACCTTGGGGCAAGGCCCCGATCTCGTTTTGCTGCACGGTTGGGCGATGCACAGCGGCATTTGGGGCAGCGTGCGCGATCTGCTGGCGCAGCGGTTCCGTGTCCATTTGATCGATCTGCCGGGACATGGCTTGAGTCCGCTCAGCGAACCGGGAACGCTCGATCATTGGGTCGAAACCGTCGGTGAACTGCTACCCGCGCGGTGTATGCTCGGCGGCTGGTCGCTCGGCGGGCAGATTGCGATGGAACTTGCACTACGCGAACCGGAACGAGTTGAGAAACTGGTGCTGATTGCCACCACGCCGTGTTTTGCCAAGCGCGGCGATTGGGAATGGGGCATGGAGCACAAACTGCTGCAGCTGTTTCTGGAGAATTTGAAACTCAATTACGCCGCTACGATCAATCGTTTCTTGACGCTACAAATGAGTGGTGACCGCGATGCCGGCAAGATTTTACCGCAACTGCGCAGAAACTTTTTTCAACGTGCCGAACCCGATCCAGACGCTTTGCAAAAGGGTTTGAAGATTTTGCAGCACAGCGATTTGCGCGAACGAATCGTGACCATCCGACAACCGGTTTTAATCGTGCATGGCGAAAACGACGTAATTACTCATCCCGGCGCTGCCGATTGGATGCACCGGCAACTGCCGCAATCGCAGCGAGTGATGTTTGCGCATTGCGGACATGCGCCGTTTTTATCGTTTCCAGAACAATTTGTGGCTCATTTGAATGAATTCCGAACACAATCTTGATAAGAAACAACTGCGCTCAGCATTCGAGCGCGCGACCGGCAGTTACGACCAAGCTGCGGTGCTGCAACGCGAGGTCAGCAATCGCATGATGTCGCGCCTGGAGTACATCAAATATAAACCCGATGTGATTCTCGATGCGGGCAGCGGCACCGGCTACGGTACGCAGCAATTGGTCAAGCGCTATCCTGGCAGCCAACTGATCGCGGTCGATATCGCCTGGGCGATGCTGTCGCACGCGAGGCCCAATATAGCCTGGTGGCAGCGTCTGCTGCCGTTACAGCAACAGCGCACCGATTATGTGTGCGCCGATATCGAGCAATTCCCGATCAAAAACGAAAGCATTGGCATGATCTGGTCGAACCTCGCGTTGCAATGGTGCAACGATCTGGATCGCACTTTTGCCGAGATGCATCGCATTTTGCGCACCGACGGTCTGCTGATGTTCAGCACCTTCGGCCCGGATACGTTGAAAGAACTGCGCCAATCGTTCGCGCAGGTCGATACCCTCAGTCACGTCAATCACTTTGTCGACATGCACGACATCGGCGACTTGCTGGTGCACAACGGTTTTTCCACGCCGGTGATGGATATGGAATACATCACGCTGACGTATGACGATGTCATCGGCGTGATGCGCGATTTGAAAGCCATCGGTGCGCATAACGTGTTGCTCGGCAGGCAACAAGGATTGATGGGCAAGAACAAATGGCAACAAGCCATCGCTGCTTATGAAAAACTGCGTCGCAACGGCAAACTGCCTGCTACTTTCGAAGTGGTGTACGGCCACGCCTGGAAGCCGTTGGATCGCCGCTCGATCCTAACGCCGGAAACACGGCGGCAACTCGGCTTGATTCCTTAGGCATGGGTAAAGGATTTTTTGTCACCGGCACCGATACCGGCATCGGCAAGACGCTGGTGTCCGCCGTGCTGGCGCGCGCCTGGCAGGCCGACTACTGGAAGCCCTTGCAGACCGGCGTGGCGACCGAACCCG
>JALRCN010000092.1 GCA_023257295.1 Nitrosomonas sp.
CGCCGTATCCAGCTTGCTCGTTTCATTAACTTCTACAATACCGTCAAACCTCATAAGGGTTTGAATAATGCTACTCCTTATGAAATACTCAACGCTTATTTTAATCAACCTCTCTGTAAACAACCCTGAGATTTCTTACATCTAAGGAGTTGTCTTGGGGACATTCTGCGGGTCGACTGGGGCAGAGCATCTACTTCAACAATCAGAAAATTATTACACCGCGACAGCTAGCCGCAGCGGATGTACTAATGAACCTTGGCATGCTGGTAGGTGCGCGGGCATCTCACCAGGCGTGTAGCAACGTTAAGACTCGTGCCGATGAACTTACGGTGTTCGATGGAAACGCGGGGGCCGTAGCTCTCAAATTGAAGGAAAAACAGATTCCCCAACTTGAACTAAACGTCAGGGGTGCCTTAACTCAGTATCTCCGCCACCTTCCCAAAGAAGAAGCAGCGCCATATCTGTCCTTGTTGAAACCAGAAGACTTAGTCGCTCTTGGTCTGAAGGTTCGGATGAGAGACTGGGTTATGAAGAATTTGGTTACGATAGGCTTATCAGTTGCGGCTACTGTGGCTGGCGCTTTACTGCTAGCATGGCTAGGAGTTCCACACTAACAAGCCGATCGAGAGCGACCAAAGAACTTTGTCATGTCTTTTGCAAAAGACGCAAAAGACATGACAACATAAACCCAAAGGAAACCCAAAGGGTCAGATCTTGACATCACACATTCATGAAGATGAGCGGCTTTCCGTTTCGACGACCAGTCATACGGCCTTCGGTCGATGCTGAACGCAAACGTCAGGGTTTCTTCTTGACAAATCATCTTTCGTACATACAATGTATTTGTGATTAAATTCGAGTGGGATACAACTAAAGCGGCGTCAAACAAAAAGAAACACGGCGTTTCGTTTGATGAGGCTCAATCTGTCTTTTACGACGAGTTCGCTGTGCAATTTTTTGATGAAGATAATTCTGTATCAGAAAACAGATTTTTGATGCTGGGTTTCAGTGATGAAGCTCGCCTCCTAATTGTCTGTCATTGCGAACGTGACGAGGGCAATATCATTCGGATTATCTCGGCAAGAAAAGCCACGAAAAATGAAAGTAAGTATTATCAAGGAATTGGCCCATGAAAACTGAATACGATCTGGCAAAAATGAAATCCCGCAAAAATCCTTATGCAGCTAAGCTTAAGAAATCTGTCACGATGCGTTTAAGCGAAGATGTTATTGGCTATTTCAAGCAAATGGCTGATGAAAAGGGCATTCCGTACCAGAGCCTTATCAATCTTTATCTGCGAGACTGTGTTTCAAGTCATAGAAAAATTGATATTTCATGGCAAAAAACACCCTAATCTGGCATTCGAGCACACCCAAGGTGTCACAGATCTTGACATCACACATTCATGGAGATGAGCGACTTTCCGTTTCGACGGTCAATCGTGAGTGATATTCCTGTATCCATTCCATGTTCGTTTCATTCGCCATCAAACGCGCACCTTTTCCCACAATTTTTGCAGCCGCTTGCTTGATACGGGATAGGGGGTCTTCAATTCCTGCGCGAACAAGGAAATACGCAACTCTTCGATTTGCCAGCGGAATTCTTCGAGGTTTTCGTCGTGCAATCCGATTTTTCGGTGTTTTTCCAGGCGCTGGCAATATTGTTGCCACAGTGCATTCACTTCCTGGCTGTTTTGTTCGTCGCGCATTGGGTTGGCTGCTAATTTTTCCAGTCGCATCGACACGCCTTTCAGATAACGGGGCAGGTGTTGTAACCGCTGCCACGGTATGTCATTTAAGAATCCGCGATAAACCAAGTGGTCGAGTTGATCGTGGATTTCACGTTTAACGCGGTCGATGCGAGTTGCTGCGAGCTTTCCGTTTAGCGTTTGGTATTCCGTGCCGATTTGTTGCAGCAGCCGGGCTAATGCTGCGGCAACATCCGGCAGGCGGTTTCTGGCGCGCTGGATTTGTGCCAGAAATGCTTGTTCGGTACGCGGTAGCGGGTCGTTGGCGAGCATGGAGCGGTTAACGATGGCGTCGAGCATGTCTTGTTTCAGGTCGCCGGGAATCAGATTTGTGGCGAGTTGTAGCGCGACTTGCTTCAAACCGGGCGGATTTTTTTCCAGTTGCTTGAGTTGCTCTTTGAGCGCCAAACATAACAATCGGGTGACGCCTGAACGCATCGCAGCATCGGCAGCTTCGCGCGTGTCGAATAGCCGGATCGATACGCTATCGTCTGCATCGATTAACGCCGGATAACCGGTCAGTTGCTGCCGGTTTCGCTGGAAAGCAATCGTTTCGGGTAAATCGCCGAAATCCCATTGCGTGATGTGGTCACGTTCGATACCGGTGGTTGCGCTATCGGCGTTGCACTTGACGAAGGTCATTTGCGCCGCTTTGCCGAGCTGCAGTTGCAGTTCGGTGAGATTGCGGCTCATCGCCAGTTCTGCTCCCGTGTCGTCGACAACGCGGATGTTCATTTGCAAGTGCAGCGGCATATCGTGGAGTTGCCAGGTATCGATCGGAACCGTCAGCGTGGTTTTTCTCAGAACGAAACGCGTCAATGCGTCTTGCAGCGAAACCGGCGGCTCTGGTTTTGTGGGATCTGCCAAGAATTCGGTGACCGATTCCGGCAACGGCACCAGCATGCGGCGAATTTGCTTCGGTAGTGCTTTCAAGTACCAGGTGATTTTCTCGCGAATCAATCCGGGAACCAGATAATCCAATTGCCGGTTGTCCAGCCGATTGAGCAACGGCAGCGGCACTTGAACGGTTACACCGTCCAGCACATGGCCGGGATCGAAGCGATAACTGAGCGTCAGCACGCTGCCGTCCGGCAAAGCCAGTGTTTCTGGAAATTGTACTTCGGTGATGCTGTCGGCGCGATGACGCATCAACCATTCGCGCTGTAAATACAACAAGCGCGGATTTTGCTGTTCGGCTTGTTTGCGCCATTTCTCGAATCCGGCACCGTTGGTGATTTTCTCCGGAACAATGGCGTCGTAAAAACCGAATATTTCCTGCTCGTCGACCAGCACATCCTGACGCCGCGCTTTGTGCTCTAGTTCCTCGATTTCTTGGATCAGTGCTTGGTTATGCGCGAAAAACGGCGCTTGCGTGACAAACTCGCCAGCAACCAATGCTTCGCGGATGAAAATTTCGCGCGCTTCCTTCGGATTGATGGAACCGTAATGTACCGGGCGTTTGGACACGATGATCAGACCGTACAGCGTGACTTGCTCGTAGGCCATCACTTGCGCTTGTTTTTTGCTCCAATGCGGATCGGAATAATGTTTTTTGCACAGATTCCCGGCGATTTTTTCCAGCCACAACGGTTCGATACGCGCGGCGCAGCGTGCATATAATTTACTGGTTTCCACCAATTCCGCCGCAACCACCCATTTGGCCTTGCCTTTCTTCAACACCGAACCTGGAAAAATCGCAAACTTGATGCCGCGTGCGCCCAGGTATTCGCCTTCCTTTTCGGTCTTGAAGCCGATATTACCAAGCAGCCCCGCAAGCAATGCGCGGTGTATTTCATCGTAACCGGCTGGGATTTCATTCGGTTTCAATCCCATTTCAGCGATCAGCACGTGCAGTTGACCGTGAATTTCGCGCCATTCGCGCAAGCGCCGGTACGACAGGAAATATTCACGGCATTGATCGATCAGTTTGCGTGTGGATTTTTTGTGCTTGAGCAGTTCGTCAAAGAAATCCCACAGTTTTAGATACAATAGAAAATCCGAGCGTTCGTCGTGAAAGCGCACATGCGCGGCATCGGCTGCCGCCTGATGTTCGAACGGACGGTCGCGCGGGTCTTGCAAACTCAATGCGGCGGCGATGATCAGCATTTCGTGCAGGCAATTTTCCTGTTTGGCCGCCAAAATCATACGTGCGATCTTGGGGTCAATCGGAAATTTTGTTAAACGCCAGCCAATCGCGGTCAACTGCCGATTTTCGTCGACGGCACCCAATTCCGACAGTAATTGATAACCGTCGGCGATCATGCGCGGCGCGGGCGCTTCCAGAAAAGGAAAGCTTTCCACATCGCCGATTTTGAGCGATTGCATGCGCAGAATCACCGAGGCGAGCGATGAGCGCAGAATTTCGGGGTCGGTAAATTCCACGCGCGCTTGATAATCCAACTCCGAGTACAAACGAATACAGATACCGCTGGCAATCCGCCCACAGCGTCCGGCGCGCTGGTTGGCTGAAGCACGCGAAATTTTCTCCACCAGCAGTTGTTCGACTTTATTGCGGTAACTGTAGCGGTTCAAGCGCGCGAGACCGGTATCGATCACGTAATGAATGCCCGGAACCGTCAACGACGTTTCGGCGACATTGGTTGCCAGCACAATACGGCGACGATTGCCGTCGATATGAAACACACGCTCCTGCTCGGCAAACGATAGTCGCGCAAACAACGGCAAAATTTCTATCCCCGCGCCATGCGAGCGGCTAAATTGATGCTTGCGCAAGGTTTCGGCGGTTTCCCGGATTTCGCGCTCGCCGGGCAGAAAAACCAGAATATCGCCCGAACCTTCGTGGATTAATTCATCGACGGCATGGCCGATGGCTCGCTGTAAATCGCCGTCCTCCTCGTCGTCATCGGCGGTCATCGGACGATAGCGAATTTCCACCGGGTAAAGCCTCCCGGTTACTTCGATGACCGGCGCATCGTTAAAATGGCGCGAGAAGCGCTGCGCATCAATGGTCGCCGAGGTGACGATCAGTTTCAGGTCGCGGCGCTGCGGTAAGATTTGTTTGAGGTAGCCGAGCAAAAAGTCGATGTTTAGGCTGCGTTCGTGCGCTTCGTCGACGATCAACGTGTCATAGGCCTGCAGCAGCGGGTCGCCTTGCGTTTCCGCGAGCAGAATGCCGTCGGTCATCAGCTTGATGTAACTATTTCGATTGATATTATCTGAAAAACGCACTTTGTAACCGACCGCTTGACCAGGCGGACTGTTCAATTCTGCGGCAATGCGGGTCGCGACCGTGCGTGCAGCAATGCGGCGCGGTTGCGTGTGGCCGATCAATCCAGCGGCACCGCGTTTGAGTTCCAGGCAAATTTTAGGAATTTGCGTGGTCTTGCCGGAACCGGTTTCGCCGCTGATGATCACGACTTGATGTTGCGCAATGGCTGCGCGGATCTCATCGCGACGCGCATGCACCGGTAAATCTTCGCTATACGTTGGCTTCGGCAGATTGTCGAGCCGCCGGGCGATTGCATCGGGAGTGAGCTTCATCGAAACGGGTGAGCGGATTTACCGGGGCGAGCGATCATGTGCGCTTTATCGGTTCCGGTAAAAGACCGAGGGTTGACCAGTTTTTATAGCCGGATGTGACGGGATAATGCCACGCAGTACCGAAGTCGCAATGCGTAATGCGAATGCCGAGCGCGGATTGTCGGCGCTTGTATTCGTTCATGTGAATCAAGCGGATCACCTTGGCGACATCGGCGGCATTGTAATTCATGGCGACGATCTCAGCCGGTGTGCAATTTTTCTCGACATACGCCTCGATAATCGCGTCCAGAATATCGTATGGCGGCAAGCTGTCCTGATCGGTTTGATCCGGACGCAATTCGGCGGACGGGGCGCGTTGAATGATGCGCTGCGGAATCACGCGGCTGATGCTGTTGCGGTATTCGCACAATCGGTATACCAGGGTTTTGCTGACATCCTTCAGCACTGCGAAACCGCCCGCCATGTCGCCGTACAACGTGCAGTAGCCTACTGCGACTTCGGATTTGTTGCCGGTGGTCAGCACTATTGAACCGGTCTGATTGGATAACGCCATTAATAAGGTACCGCGAATCCGTGCTTGCAGATTTTCCGGCATGGTGCCCGTTGCAGCGGCATCCGGCGGGAGCCGAAAATCCGCCACAACGGCTGCCAGAAATTGATCGAACAACGGCTGAATGCCCGATTGATGGTATTTAACGCCTAGCAGCGCTGCCATCTCGTCTGCGTCCTCCAAACTGATCGCAGCGGTGTATTGCGACGGCATCATCACGGTTGCGACCCGATCCGAGCCTAAGGCATCCACGGCAATCGCCAGTGTCAGCGCGGAATCGACACCGCCGGACAATCCCAACAATGCGCCGGGGAAACCGTTTTTGCGCACATAATCTTTCACGCCCAAACATAACGCCCGATAAATGCTGGCAATCGGCGATTGCACTGGCGGCAGTTTGCTTGTCATCGGTTGTTTGTTTTCGATTTCAATGATTGCAACGTTTTCGGCAAATTCGTCGCACTGATGGGCGAGTTCGCCCTGCCCGTTCATGGCAAACGATGCGCCGTCGAAAACCAATTCGTCTTGCCCGCCGACCAGATTGGCGTGAACGACTGGAATGCCGGTACGTTTGATGAACTGGTGAGTCGCTTGATAACGGGAAGTCTGTTTGCCGATATGGTAAGCCGAGGCGCTCAGCACCAGCAGCATATCGCAATGACCGGTATGTGCCGCAGCAGGCAATCGACCCGACCAGAAATCGGAGCATATAAATACTCCCCAGCGGACGCCGTTATGGTCGAATGTGCATGGCTGCGTTCCTGCATCGAAGTAATAGCTTTCGTTAAAGAACGGCGACTTGTTGAGGATGCGTTTGTGATAAGTATGCAGGATTTTGCCATGGCGAATCACCGAGGCGGCATTGTACAGCTTGTCGTGCCGGGCATCGGGATGCCCCACGATCAGCGTAATGCCGTCGATTGCTTGCGCAAGCCCGGTCAATGTGTCATGACATAATCGATAAAAAGCCTCCCGCAGCAATAAATCTCCGGGAGGATAACCGGATAACGCAAGTTCGGGAGTGACAATCAATTCAGCGCCGGCTTGCCGGGCCTGGTTTACGGCGTCGAGGATTTTTGCGGCATTACCGGCGAAATCGCCTAGCGTGGAATTGATCTGAGCAATGGCGATGCGCATGCTATGCCGGGTTATTGGTGCAGTTGGTTATTAAGCTGGACAGCCTTTTAGAAAGGTAACTGTGCATCCGGTTTTGCTTGCAGGATATTGCGGCGAAAGTCTTCCTGGATGCGTTGCAATGCCGCTGCATTATCCGCTTCGAAACGCAGTACGATGACGGGCGTGGTATTGGAAGCGCGCGCCAAGCCGAACCCATCGCTATATTCAACGCGCAATCCATCAGTGGTAATGATTTGCTGCGGATTATCGAAAACGGCGTCACGTTGCAATTGTGCGATCAGCGCATGGTTCTCGCCTTCCGCCACGCGCACTTGCAATTCCGGCGTGTTAAGGCTATCGGGCAAGTTGTTGAGCGTAGCATCGATATCGTCCTCGCGGCTCAGCAATTCGAGCAATCGCGCGCCAGCGTATAAACCATCGTCAAAACCGTACCAGCGCTCTTTGAAAAACATATGCCCGCTCATTTCGCCAGCCAGCAGCGCTTGGGTCTCGATCAGTTTGGATTTGATAAACGAATGCCCGGTTTTCCACATCACCGGCGTGCCACCGTGCTGGCTGATCCAAGGTGCCAGATTTCGCGTACATTTGACGTCGAAAATGATTTTGCCGCCGGGATTGCGCGACAGGACATCGGCTGAAAATAGCATCAATTGGCGATCCGGGTTAACGATAGCGCCATTTTTGGTCACGACGCCAAGCCGGTCGCCGTCGCCGTCGAAAGCCAGGCCGATTTCCGCATCGGTCGACTTCAATGCGGCAATCACATCATTCAGATTTTCCGGCACGGAAGGGTCGGGGTGGTGATTGGGAAACGAACCGTCGACATCGCAAAACAATTCGATCACTTCGCAACCCAAACCACGGTATAACATGGGCGCAAACGCGCCTGCCACGCCATTGCCGCAATCCACGACGACCTTGATTGGGCGACTGAGCTTAATGTCGCCGGTAATGCGTGCTATATAACGATCCGCGATGGCATGTTCGGTATAGCTGCCTGCGCCGTGGCTGAGATCGTTGTTTTCGATGCGCAAGCGCAACGCTTGAATCGTTTCCGCAGCCAAGGTTTGTCCGCCGAGTACGATCTTGAAACCGTTGTATTCGGGCGGATTGTGGCTACCCGTTACCATAACGCCGGAGTACCGGCATAGCTCATGCGCGGCGAAATACAGCATCGGCGTCGCCACCATGCCGACATCCAGTACGTCGATGCCGCTATTGCGGATGCCGCGCGCCAGCGCTTGCGACAATTCCAGCCCGGATAAGCGCCCGTCGCGGCCGATGGCGATGGCGGTCAGATTGCGCGCATGCGCTTCGGAACCAATGGCATGGCCGATTTTCTCGACATTCTCAGGGGTGACGGTTTTGCCGACAATTCCGCGGATGTCATACGCTTTGAAGATTTCATGCGGGATTGTCGGCATCATTTGCCCGGAATGTGGATTAGTGATGTCCGACGACAGCGCCGCCTTTTAGCGTGTAGTGCGTACCGCAGTAAGGACAAAGCGCCTCGCCAGTCGCTTCGATGGGTAAAAAAACACGCGGATGCGAATTCCACAGCAACATGGCCGGTGTCGGGCAATGCAGCGGCAAATCATCTGCGGTGACTTCAATCTCGCGCGATTTATCTTGAGTTTGTTGATTCATTGCTGGTGCTCCAATAGCTGTATTAAACCAAAGTCAGCCAGCCGGCATGATTTTTCGCCCGGCCTTTGACACAATCGAAAAATAGTGTTTGGATCTTCTCCGTAATCGGCCCGCGCTTGCCCTGCCCGACGATGCGGTTATCCAGTTCGCGAATCGGCGTTACTTCGGCGGCGGTTCCGGTAAAGAATGCTTCATCCGCACAGTAAATTTCATCGCGGGTAATGCGTTTTTCAATCACCGGAATGCCCAACTCGCTCGCCAATTCCAGAATGGATGCGCGGGTGATGCCTTCCAGGCACGAAGTCAAGTCCGGCGTATAAAGCTTGCCTTGCTTGACGATAAAAATATTCTCGCCGGAACCTTCGGCAACATAGCCTTCGACATCCAACAACAACGCCTCATCGTAGCCGTTGATCGCAACCTCTTGGTTTGCCAGAATGGAATTGGCATAAGTCGTGACCGATTTGGCACGGCACATGTTGATGTTGACATGATGGCGGGTGAACGACGAGGTTTTGACGCGAATGCCGTTCTCAAGCGCTTCCGGCCCTAAGTAAGTTCCCCACGACCAAGCCGCGATGGCGACATGCACCGACAGCGTTCTGGCGGAAAGGCCCATCGCCTCGGCACCGTAAAAGGCAATCGGGCGGATATACGCGGACGACAACTTGTTTTGCTTTACCACATCGCATTGTGCTTGCATCAGAGTGGCTTTGTCGTAAGGTATTTTCATCATGAAAATATGTGCCGAATTGAACAAGCGGTCGGTATGCTCTTGTAGGCGGAAAATCGCCGGGCCTTGCGCGGTTTCGTACGCACGCAAGCCTTCAAAAACACCCAAGCCATAATGCAGCGTATGGGTAAGCACATGCGTGTTGGCATCCCGCCAGGGAACCATCTTCCCGTCATACCAGATTACGCCGTCACGGTCAGCCATTGACATTCAGGAACTCCCGATAAAAGTCTAAAAGCGGATATTCTAACTTATTTTCACTGCGACGTTGAAACGCCGCAGCACGCGGCGATGTTGCGCCGATACAGCCGTATCGAATTTTCTTTGTAAGAAATAGATGAGTATGGTTAAATAGGTGTTGGAGTTGTCCCATTTTAACGGACAGTTTTTTCACCAAGTCGAGAACGTTTTGACTTGCTTGTTCGAATTGTAATCTATCGTGATTTGATTTTTCTCCTTAAGTATTTTTTCAAAATTATTAGGT
>JALRCN010000138.1 GCA_023257295.1 Nitrosomonas sp.
GTATCCCAATTATCGACATTGCCTTTCTCGATAATCATCGGACGTACCCAGAACGCATCCACATCCCACTCCGCAGTGCGCCAGAACGCTTTCACACCTTGAAAGGTTCTTCTGGTATTAACCCAATCCAAGGTTGAAATCAACCGTTGCGAACCGTACAGTAATTCTTGACGGCCGACACGGATGTAAACTGGTCCGTTGTTGGCATTGGCCACTTTGATATCGGTAAACAAATTCAACAAATCGGCATGATTTCTATCTGTTATCAATGGTGGCAATTCGGAACCGAAAGCGCGCGCATCCAAGAATTCAGCAAATAGGCGCACTCGATCGCGATACCATAAATCGGCATGGAATCTTGTACGCAACATATGGAAATCGTTGTTGATATCAGCGGAATTTAACCGGCTATCCGTCTCATGCATATAGCGGTACCAAAAATTACCGCCAAAAGACAGCAACCAATCGCTACCCAACTGAATCCGCTTCAATGGGTCGAAGACATCTTTTTCATGTCCTGGCGTATCCAAATAGCGAAAATCGATATCGGAAGCAGAGGTCGGCAATAATGCAAATGGCGCGTAAGGAGCGACTGGCGGCTTTTCACTTTTTTTACCAGTCATCAAATCCCAGAAGGAAAAATAGCCGGGGCCTGTAGGCGGCAACATAAATAAACCAGGGCGCGGCATCGGCGTCACCGGCGGCACCTTGGATCGATCAAATACTACGCTGGCTGTGCTTTGATTTACAGCAGCTGGGGCTGGGGCTGGAGCCGCTGCCGGCGCACCGACATTTGAAGCAGCCGCAGGACTTGTGGCATGTGCTTGAAAAATCAGAGAAATAATAGCGATGCAACACAAACTTGCTTGAAATAGCCTATGTCGCACGCTTTTTACTCCATACACTTTTAATTCGACAAAAGAATCTGCCGAAAAAGAAAAAATGCTCGATGATTTCATTAAAAAACTCCTGTGGATTAATAAATTGAAACTCGGAATGATTTATCTTGTTATGGCATTGTTTTTGCAGATTAATATGGGGCGTTATTATATGTGATTAGGTTCTGCTCATATCATCGATAAGATGCCTCTATTTACGCCATCTCTACCTTATTTTTGCTACTTGTTTAAATATATCAGTTACATAATCTATTATTATTGACTAATATCAAAGAAATTTCTGTGTTGTAAATAAGGAACAAGCCACTTTCCCGTTACGGAACGGCATGTTAATCGCTACAGATTGAGCTTTACCGGCAAACCCAGAGCACCTATCTTTGCGCCATGCGCAGTTAACCAATCTTCATCAATGGAGAAAAGCCGTGTCGCCTCGGGTTGCAAGGAGGGGCGTGCAAGCCCATAAAGAACGACACCTCGGATAGGAATTCCATCGCCGATCAATTGCTGCAAGAAATCCAAATAAGCCGTTACTTCCTCTTCGCCAGGCGGCAATCCATCGATCTTGAAAATGCAGGTTTGCAGCCAAGTGGGGCAAAGTGCCGCCGCTATTTTAATATGCGAGTGGATTTTTTTTAAACCGATATAGGTGTTGTTGATTCTTTGCCTCTCCTTGAGCAACGCACGATCAAACTTAAACCAAACTTCACCGTTCAACGCGGCCATCCGCTTTAATCCGGCTTGTACGTTAGCTCGGTAAATCAAACTACCGTTGGTTATCAGCACAATTTTCAAATCGGCAGGCAATGCATAATCTTTCGTTACACGACCAATCGCTTCGATTACCTGATCGAACTCCGCCGCACTGGTGGGTTCGCCGTTGCCCGATAATGCGATGTCGTGAATTTTCCTGGCTTCGGGAGGCACATGCCGTTGCATAAATTCGCCGTCAATCAATTCATGTAAAAAATACCGCAGCTCGGTTTCCAGTTTTTTCAAATCGATGGGTGGCGCGGAACCTCGTTTGAGATCCGGCACCTGACAATAGATACAACGCCAATTGCATGCATTGTTCGGGTTCAAATTGATACCGATAGAAACTCCTCCCGCACGGCGAGACACCACGGGATAAACATACGTCAGACCGGCGCTATCGCGACTATGATCAACGGTATTCAATAGTTTAGAAGGTACTTGCAATGTTACAATTCCATTTTTTAATTCATCGGTTCGTATGCTAATCACGCGCAGGCTGGAATTTGATGCAGGGCATCGCATATCGACGCACAACAGTCAGTGCCGCCATTTGCACGGCCACCGGTACTGCATTGAAATAACGCTATCCGGGCGTATTATCGCCGACGAAGGCGTGGCGCAGCAAGGTATGGTGATGGATTTTTCCGAAGTAAAGCGGATTGCCAAATCGATACTGGTCGACCGATGGGATCATGCGTTTCTGGTCTATTCGGGCGATACTAAGGTATTGCAGTTTTTGCAATCGATTGAAGATCATAAAACCATCGTGCTGGATGTGCAGCCGACAGCGGAGAATTTGGCATTGATCGCGTTCGATATTTTGGATGCGGCTTACCAGGACAGTTACGGCAATCATCTGCAATTAGAACATGTGCGTGTATTCGAGACCCCTAATTGCTGGGCGGATGCTTATCGAGGCAAACGTTAACCATTAAATTCTTTTGATATGTTTATCGATTCGCACTGCCACCTCGATTTTCCCGATTTAGCCAAAGATTTGGACGCACTGTTACTGAATATGCGAAACAATCAAGTAACACATGCGCTTTGCGTCAGCGTCAACTTGCCTGATTTTCCGCGCGTACGCTCATTGGCCGAAACGCATGATAATTTATACGCTTCGGTCGGCGTGCATCCGGATTACGAGAATGAAATCGAGCCTACCGACGATCAGCTTGCCAAACTGGCCGACCATCCTAAAGTGATCGCCATCGGCGAAACAGGACTCGATTATTTTCGCCTGCAAGGCGATTTGGAATGGCAGCGCGAGCGTTTCCGCCAGCATATCCGCGCAGCCAGAAAAGCGAATAAGCCATTGATTATTCATACAAGAGAGGCTGCTGCAGATACTTTGCGCATTATGCAGGAAGAAAATGCCGCGCAAGTCGGGGGTGTGATGCATTGCTTCACCGAAAGTTGGGAAGTAGCGCAGCAAGCGATCGCAATGAATTTTTACATCTCATTTTCTGGCATCGTCACATTCAAGAATGCGGTGGCGCTGAAAGAGGTTGCCAGAAAAATCCCGTTGGATCGCATGCTGATTGAAACCGATTCTCCCTATCTGGCTCCCGTGCCATTTCGCGGCAAACAAAATCAACCGGCATTTGTACGTCATGTGGCTGAAGAAATTGCTCGCTTGCGTGCAGTCGATTTAAGCGATATCGCCACGGCAACCACGGATAACTTTGTTAAATTGTTTAAACTTCCCGGAAATGCCTTACATGCTTAAATTGCAATGCCAATTCTTTATTGCCGTAGCGATGCTTTTGTTTTTCTCGCTCAATGCTTTTGCCGATATTCAGAAAGATTTGATTTGGGCGATTGAGAAGGGAAATCTGCATGACGTATCCAAGTTACTTAAAAAGGGAGCCGATCCGGATACTCCAAATCAGCAAGGCTACACCCCTTTAATGATGGCGGCACAAACTCAAAATTCCAAACTGGCGAATTTATTGATCGATGCCGGAGCAAATGTGCATATCCGCAATCAGTATGGTGAAACGGCGATTATGCTGGCCAGTTATCATGGCCAAACCGAAATGGTGCGGCGACTTTACGTGAAAGGCGCGGAAATCAATCACGGCGGCTGGAATCCGCTGCTCTATGCCGCTACCGGAGGACATCTCGACACCATTCGTCTACTGCTGAGCGGTGGCGCCGACATCAATGCGACTTCGGATAACGGTACCACGGCATTGATGATGGCGGCGCGAGGAAATCATTTGAATGCAGTAACCTTATTGCTCAATCTCGGCGCGGACCCCACGATAAAAAACGAACATGGCGACAATGCACTTGCATGGGCGCAAAAACGCAATCACGATGATATCGTAAAATTCCTTCAAAACCATCGCACCCCCCAATAATCGCAGAAACATTAGCAATGCAATCGCTTGCCGGAAAAGTCGCTATCGTTACAGGCTCTGCCAGAGGAATCGGTGCGGAAATTGCACTGATGTTGGCGAATGCGGGCGCCAAAGTGGCGGTTAACTACGCTCAAAACAAAGCGGCAGCCGATCGCTTATGCAACACCATTTCGGCGGCGGAAGGTACATGTTTGGCGATTCAAGCCGATGTCTGCGATCCTCAGCAAGTACGAAAGTTATTTGAAACGACAAGCGCGCATTTTGGACAAATCGACATTCTCGTCAATAATGCTGGAATGCTTCTGTTTAAGGAAATCGCCGAGGTTCGCGACGACGAATTCGATCGCATTGTCGATGTGAATTTCAAAAGCGTGTTTTATACATTGCGCGAAGCAGCAACGCATCTAGCGGATCATGGCCGAATTGTCACTGTATCCAGTACGGTAACGCGCCTGATGCTGCCGAAATACGGCGCGTATGCCGCAACCAAAGCCGCAATCGAGCAATTGACGCGCGTTTTTGCGCGCGAAATGGGCAAGCGCGGGATTATCGCCAATATCGTTTCACCAGGACCGGTCGACACCGAATTGTTTCGTGCCGGAAAAACCGAAGCCGATATCGAGCGCATGGCGAATATGGCGGCATTGGGACGAATCGGCAACGTGCAAGATGTGGCCCAAGCGGTATTGTTTTTGGTCAGCGACGAAGCGCGCTGGATAACAGGACAGAATATTGGCGTCAATGGTGGAATCATTTAACGAAGGGTCTTAGGAAGTTAAAGCGGGTTTAGGCGTAATAATTTGAGAACGGCAAGATAAAGATTATCACGACGATGATTAAAACGAAATTCGGTTTCTTTCAAATGCCAATAAAAGGTATGTTCAGGGATGACATTGAA
>JALRCN010000167.1 GCA_023257295.1 Nitrosomonas sp.
CCCAAGGTAGAAGGTAGCCGAAAAAGGCTTCACCCATTAAACATAAAAATATCCCCACCCCAAACAACCATATGAGTTCACGCGGGTTGCGATAGGAGCCGTACATAATGCCGCGGAACATATGCAAATACACCACGACAAAGAACATGGATGCGCCTGTAGAATGCATGTAGCGGATCAACCAGCCGTATTCCACATCGCGCATGATGTATTCTACCGAAGCAAATGCTTGACTTGCATCCGGCTTGTAATTCATGGTCAGGAAAATACCCGTCAGCAACTGATTAACGAACACTAGTAGCGCTAATGAGCCGAAGAAATACCAGAAATTAAAGTTCTTTGGCGCATAGTACTCGGAAAGATGCGCTTTCCAATTCGATGTTAATGGAAAACGCTTATCGATCCATGCAATCATTGAATTAAATAAATTACTCATTTACGCAGACCCCTCACTTTCAGATCCAATTAAAAGCCGTGTATCACTCAAATAAACATGAGGAGGAACAACCATATTCGTAGGGGCCGGCACACTTTTATATACGCGGCCCGCCAAATCAAACTTCGATCCATGGCATGGACAGAAAAAACCGCCCAGCCAATCAGGGCCAAGATCTGCAGGAGCAACATCTTTTCTAAATACTGGAGAACAACCTAAGTGTGTGCAAACACCCTCAGCGACCAAGATCTCAGGTTTAATCGAGCGTGTACGATTTTTGGCGTAATCCGGCTGCTGTTGCTTATCCGAATTCGGATCCGCCAATTCGCCTTCGATTTTCTCAAGCGTTGCCAACATTTCCGGGGTACGGTTCAATATCCACACCACTTTCCCGCGCCATTCAACCATCAACAGCATGCCGGGTTCGAGTTTTGATATATCAACCTCTACTGGGGCACCCGCAGCTTTAGCGCGTTCACTTGGCATCATACTCAACAAAAAGGGCGTTGCAATTGCAGCGCCCGCGATACCACTCGCCACAGATGTTGCGGCCACCAAAAACTTCCTCCTGCCGCTCATCTTCTCATTAATCGTGAAACTATCCGCCATATTCAAATTCCATTTGTAATATTTTTCACATAAGAATATCAATAAAAAGGAAAATTTTATCTAATCCCACCTGTTCTACCAGCAAATTCACAAATCGCCAACTTCAAAAGCGCGCAGTATACCATAACCTGTAAGAAATCTTAAAAGTGTTACTGAGTATGGCCAATCAGTGCAACTAAAGCGCATACTATTTCAATTCCACAACTATTTAATTTTCCCGTGACATTGTTTGTATTTTTTCCCGGAACCGCAAGGACACGGTTGATTACGCCCCACTTTTTCGTTCCGCCTTACGAACGGTTGCGATTTTTCATCCCGCCTCCCCTCTTCATCCGCAGCTTCATCGGCCATTGCTTGGCTATAAGCATCGTGACGAAGTTGAATATTCTCGGGCGTATGCAATGTTTCCGTTACCGCTTCAACTTGCTGCTCGTTCCTAATCTGCACGGTTAAGAGGATTTTCGTAACCTCCGCCTTAACTTCATCGAGCATGTTGGTGAAAAGCTCGAAAGCCTCCCGCTTATACTCTTGCTTGGGATTTTTTTGTGCGTAACCGCGCAAATGAATACCCTGACGCAAATGATCCAGTGCAGCCAAATGCTCGCGCCAATGGGAATCCAGGCTCTGCAGCATCACGGCTCGCTCATAATGATGCATGATTTCGGTACCGACTTGCTGCACCTTCGCCTGATATTGCTCCTCGGCAAGATCCAATACACGTTGCAGCAAATTCTCCTCATGAAGCTCCGAATTTTGCTCAAGCCATTTCTGCAACGGAAAATGCAGTTGATAGTCGTTCGCCAGCACTTTTTCCAATCCGGGAACATCCCATTGCTCTTCAACGCTTTCCGGCGGAATATACTGATTAAACAGATGACTCAGCACACCCTCGCGCATCGCCACAATGGTTTCTGTTATATTCTGTTGCGCTTCCAGCAATTCGTTGCGCTGCTGATAAATTACCTGACGCTGATCATTGGCAACATCATCGTATTCGAGCAATTGCTTACGCATATCGAAGTTTCTTGCTTCCACTTTACGCTGCGCATTCTCGATTGCACGCGTAACCCATGGATGTTCAATAGCTTCTCCTTCCGGCATATTCAGTTTCGTCATGATACTGGCGACACGATCGGATGAGAAAATACGCAACAACGGATCTTCCAGCGATAGATAAAAACGACTAGACCCAGGATCCCCCTGTCTTCCCGAGCGACCGCGCAATTGATTGTCGACACGGCGCGATTCATGGCGCTCAGTACCGATGATATGCAATCCGCCCTTTGCTAAAACTTCTTCGTGCGTTTGCTTCCATTGGGTATAAACATCGTTGATCCGCTTTTCTTTTTCTTCTGGGCTTAACTTCGGATCGTGCCGTATCTGCTCAACTTCCGGCTCCGGATTACCGCCCAAAACAATGTCGGTTCCACGACCCGCCATATTGGTCGCAATCGTTACCATCTTGGGGCGGCCCGCCTGCACAACAATATTCGCTTCGCTGGCATGTTGCTTGGCATTCAAAACCTGGTGCGGCAATTTTTCCCGTTCCAAAAGCTTTGAAAGCAATATATTGTTCTCAATCGACGTAGTGCCAACCAATACCGGCTGACCGGATTCATAGCACTCCTTGATCGCCAGAACAATAGCCTCATGCTTTTCTTTCGTGGTGCGATACACCAAATCCATGCGATCATCCCGGATCATCGGGCGATGCGTCGGAACAATCACCGTTTCCAATCCATAAATCTGTTGGAATTCGGCCGCTTCAGTATCGGCGGTACCCGTCATTCCAGCAAGCTTATGATACATGCGAAAATAATTTTGAAAGGTAATCGAAGCCAACGTTTGATTTTCCTTCTGGATCACAACGCCTTCTTTTGCCTCAACCGCCTGATGTAATCCATCCGACCAACGGCGACCGGCCATCAATCGACCGGTAAATTCGTCGACGATCACCACTTCGCCATCTTGCACCACATAATGCTGATCGAAAAAATACAAATTATGCGCTTTCAAACCTGCATTCAAATGATGAATCAAGTTGATATTCGCTGGATCGTAGAGACTTGAACCATGCTTCAACAAGCCGGCTGTGGCCAATAATTTTTCTGCGTGTTCGAATCCCGCCTCGCTCAAAGTAACCTGATGCGATTTCTCGTCCACATTGTAATCACCCGCCCCATCCTCGGTTTCCTGGCGTACAAGCTTTGGAATCAACGCATTGATACGGATATAGATTTCAGTATCGCCTTCCGCCTGCCCGGAAATAATCAAAGGTGTGCGCGCCTCATCAATCAGGATCGAATCCACCTCATCGACAATCGCAAAATTGAGTATGCGTTGCGCGCGCTCGCTGGCATGCGTCACCATATTGTCGCGCAAATAATCGAATCCATACTCATTATTGGTGCCGTACGTAATGTCTGCAGCGTAAGCCGCCTGTTTCTCGCCGTGCGGCATCTGCGAATAAATGACGCCAACACTCATCCCAAGAAACTGATAAATCTTTCCCATCCAATCGGCATCGCGTTTTGCCAAATAATCGTTTACCGTAACGATATGAACGCCTTTGCCTGACAATGCGTTCAGATACGCCGGCAAAGTCGCCATCAGCGTCTTGCCCTCGCCGGTGCGCATTTCGGCAATTTTACCGCCATGCAATACCATACCGCCGATGAGCTGCACATCGAAATGTCGCATCCCCAATACCCGCTTTCCGGTTTCACGCACGACAGCAAACGCTTCCGGCAGCAAATCATCGAGCGTTTCCCCACTCTGAATACGCTGCTTAAATGCATCTGTCTTTGCTCGCAAATCCGCATCAGATAACGCCGCAATTGTCGACTCCATACCGTTGATGATGTTCACGGCATGCGAATATTCCCGGATTATCCGGTCGTTGCGACTACCAAAAATTTTCTTAAGTAGATTACCTAGCATGAGTCTCTAAAAGTTCTTTCTATGTTTAATTGGTCTAAACCATCAAAAAACAAAGGGTGAGCATGTTCTCACCCCCGAAAATATTTTATATGCGTCAATTTTTTAACCTGGTTTTTTTAAAAACTTAACTGGATTTTGCGGCTTGTCATTATGACGGATTTCAAAATGCAAATGCGGCCCGGAAGATCGTCCGGTATTGCCCACTTCCGCAATTCTCTGGCCTTGCAGCACGACATCTCCCAGATTTACCAAGATCTTGGATGCATGGGCATAGCGGCTTACTAAATCGCCGCCATGGTCAATTTCTACCATATTACCATATTCGGGGTGTCGTTCCGAATAGATCACCACGCCCCCCGCAGCGGCCTTGATTGGAGTGCCGATTTCCGCAGCAAAATCAACCCCCTCATGAAACGCTTTTTTCCCGGTGAATGGATCGATGCGATATCCATAACCGGAAGAAAACCAATTCGTTTCGATAGGCATTTCCGAAGGCAACATAAACTTGGTTATCCTGCCGTAGCGCAGCAATGAATCCAGCGCTCCCAATTTATCCGCTCGCTCATCCAGCATAGTCGACAATTCATGGAGTTTGCTGCTAAATTCTCCGAAACTCAATGCTTCCGCAGAGTGTTCATGGTAAGGGCCGCCTTGCCCCGGCGTTTTATGAAACGACAAATCCCCCGATTTAATCCCCGAAGATTCCGCCAATCGATCGCCCAGAGCATCCAAGCGAATCAATTGCGCTTGCATCTGCCCAACCTTGCCAGCCATATTGTTCAAGTTATCTTGCAAATGCACTCTGATCTTATGGTGTCGCTCTTCTTGAGGATTAACCAATAGCGCTCTTAACACCGGCGCTTCGATCCGATCGGCATACCGAAGCGCGACAAAATTCAAACTCAGTACTAACGCTGTGACAACAAACAGAAAGGCACCAATAAGTAATATAATATGCCTGTTTGTTAATGTGAGCTTGCGCGCTCGTTTTGAATTATTCGAAATAAAAATAATATTCATAGCTTGCTTTCATTGGATATTACAAAAGGGTCTTAGGAAGTTAAGCACTTAAAGAAGTGTGTTAACTTACTGAGATGAATGTTAAAAACAGATACTATTTCCGTTCTCGAATTGGAGAAGCTAAA
>JALRCN010000170.1 GCA_023257295.1 Nitrosomonas sp.
CATTATGACGCTGGCCGGCGGGGCGATGTTTGGCTTGTGGATCGGAGTTCCGCTGGTGTTGCTATCGGCTACCGTCGGTGCCACCCTGGCTTTCTGGATGGCGCGTTATGTGTTGCGCGATGCTGTGCAGCGCCATTTCAGCGATCGCCTGGAAGCCGTCAACCGGGGACTTGAGCACGATGGCGTGTTTTACTTGTTTTCGCTGCGCCTGGTTCCTGTTTTTCCATTCGTCTTGATCAATGTGTTGATGGGGCTGACCACCCTGCGCAGCAGCACGTATTTCTGGGTCAGTTTGGCGGGCATGTTTGCCGGAACGGCGGTGTATGTGAATGCAGGTACGCAGTTAGCTGCGATTACGCATCCCGCCGATGTGATGTCGCCTGCATTGATTGCGTCGTTCACGGTATTGGCGCTGTTTCCTTGGCTGGCGCGTTGGGGAATCGCACGGATTAAAATGCGGCGCTTGTACGCGCGTTGGCCTAAACCGGCGTATTTCGAACGCAACTTGATTGTGATCGGTGCCGGTGCCGCCGGGCTGGTCAGCGCATATATCGCCGCCACCGTGCGCGCCAAAGTGACGCTGATCGAAAGCCGCAAAATGGGTGGCGATTGTTTGAATTACGGGTGCGTGCCGTCGAAGGCATTAATTCGCACTGCAGGTTTTCTACATCAATCTAAAAATGCCGCAGCGCTGGGAATCCGCCAAGCGCATGCCGACTACGATTTTGCCGACGTCATGGCGCGCGTGCGGCGTGTGGTCAAAGCTGTGGAACCGCACGATTCGGTTGAGCGTTACACGAAATTGGGAGTCGAAGTGGTGCAGGGCAAGGCGACTATTACTTCGCCGTGGTCGGTGGAGGTTAACGGACAAGCATTGACCACGCGCGCCATCGTTATCGCCACCGGTGCGCAGCCCATCGTGCCGCCAATTCCAGGATTGGAGGCGGTGCGCTATTACACTTCCGACACCATCTGGAATTTGACCGAGCGACCGCAGCGATTGGTCGTGCTGGGTGGTGGTCCAATCGGTTGTGAATTGGCGCAAGCGTTTGCCCGTTTGGATTGCCAGGTGACGATGGTAGTACGCGGCGATTGCTTGCCGCGCGAAGATGCGGATGCGGTCACGTCGGTCAAAGTCGCTTTGCAAGCCGATGGTATAACATTATTGACGCACACTGAAACCGTATGTTGCGAAACTGACGGCGATGCGCAATTTTTAACGGTACGCAATCAAAATGGCAATGAAATCAAATTGTCGTTCGATGCATTGTTGTGTGCTGTGGGGCGAGTTGCGCGCACCGAAGGTTTCGGACTGGAAGAACTCGGCATTCCGGTGTCGATGCATCACACCATCGAAACCGATGCATGGCTGCAAACCGTTTATCCGAATATCTACGCCTGCGGCGATGCTGCCGGACCTTATCAATTCACGCATACTGCGTCGCATCAGGCGTGGTATGCGGCCATTAATACTCTATTTGGTGACGTGAAGCGCTTCAAGGTCGATTATTCTGCGATTCCGTGGGCGACGTTTACCGATCCCGAGGTTGCGCGCGCCGGATTGTCGGAAAATGAGGCCAATGCGCGCAATATCGCCTATGAGGCGACGCGCTTCGAGCTTAAGGATTTGGATCGGGCTATCGCTGACGAAGCCGCGCAAGGTTTTGTTAAGGTGTTGACCGTGCCGGGCAAGGATCGTATTTTGGGCGTTTGCATTGTCGGTGCACACGCCAGCGATTTATTAGCAGAATTTGTGTTGGCGATGCAACATGGCTTAGGGTTGAATAAAATTCTGGGTACTATGCATGCCTATCCGACTTGGCCGGAAGCCAATAAATATGCCGCCGGGGAATGGAAGCGCGCGCATGCGCCGCAGCGGTTATTACATTGGGCGGAGAAATACCACGATTATCGTCGCGGAAAATCTCATCGGATAATCAAGTAGTCGGCTGAAATACATCCGCAATGGTTTTTTGAATGGCTTCGGCTGCTTCGCGCGGATTGGTGGCATCGCGTATCGGTCTGCCGACCACGATGTAATCGGCACCGCTCAGGAAAGCCTGTCTAACATCGACCACGCGCTTCTGATCGTCGGTTAACCGATTATCGACGGGGCGTATACCCGGAGAGACCACCAAGAATTGATCACCCAAACCTTCACGTAGTCGAGGCACTTCCAATCCGGACGAAATCACGCCGTCGCAACCGAGTTCGATAGCACGCCTTGCGCGCGATAGCACCAAATCCTCAACGTTACAGGCAAAACCCAAATCTCTGGCATCGTCTTGCGACAAACTGGTTAGTACAGTGACTACCAGGATTTTGAGCGAACCTTTTTCTTCGGCCACTGCGCGCAGCATGTCGTCATTGACTGGATGCACGGTTGCAAACGATGCGCCGATGTCTTTAAGGCGGCTGACAGCGCGACGTACGGTTTCGGCAACGTCAAAAAATTTTAAATCGACAAAAACTTTCTTATCTTGCTTGATCAGCCAATCGACAAGTTCGAAGTAATTGCCGTCCATAAACAGTTCAAGCCCCACTTTGTAAAAACATACCGAATCGCCGAGCGATTCAACCAGTGCTTTGGCTTCGACTGCAGTTGGCACATCGAGCGCGAAAATAAGGCGTTCGCGTACGGGGATATTCTTAGAGGAAAGATGAGAATGGTTTTTCATTATTATTTGTTTTTAAAATGAGTTGGATATAACAGCTGCCATCGGTCCACTAGAGTGAACCGATGGCAGCAATATTATATGAGATTGACGCGACAGCGATTCAGATAAATCGCGCGAGCGAATTTTAGGGCACTACACCAACATCGGAAGAAGGGTGTGGCGGAGGGTAATGTCCGATTTGTTCAGGACGCCAATACTTGAGAAATATTTTCGGTTATTTTGTCCGGATGAAACGGTTTAATGATATAGCCGTTGGCGCCTTCTTTGGTTGCTCGAATAAACAATTCGCGGCTGGCCATAGCGGTAACCATTACAACTTTAATAGCGGCATTCTGGCTGCGGATGATTTTTAACGCATCGAGACCATTCATCACCGGCATTTCGAAATCCAAGCATACAATATCAGGTTTATGCAAAGCGACGAGTTCGGCGGCTTGCTTGCCGTCGTACGCTTCACCGACGACTTCTATTCCCATATGCGACAAAATCGTCTTTAACAGTTTTCGCAGCGTCAAGCTGTCATCGGCAATCACCGCTGTGGCACGGCAAGGCTTTTCCTCAAAAGAATTTTGTTTTTTTTCGGCAAACAGCAACAGCCGCTGCGCATGTTCCACTTTTTTCAATACCGTAAGAATTTGTTCTTGCGAAAACGGTTTGCGAATAAATCCGGAACTGCCCGCTTCAACCGCGAGAACCTCCAGTTCAGGGTTCTCACTGCCGGTGATCATGATGACGGCGATGTTTGGATAAGTTGAATGAACTTCTTTGAGTAACGATAGGCCATCCGTGCCCGGCAGATTGTAATCGAGACAGATGATATGAGGTGACACTTTATCGATGACGGGAAGTAGTTTTGTGCCATCTGCTAAATCCCCTACAACGTCATAGTCGGCGCTTTTCATGAGCGTGCGCAATACGTTGCGCATGCAAACAGAATCGTCGACAATTAAAATCCGTAGTTTGTTTTGTGTTTGTGACATGAGCCATGATTCCTTTTATGTTTATCTTGGGCCAGTTACGACCTCACAGCCAGTTACGGCATGAACCGAAGAGTTTGTAGAGGGAAAATTCTTTTTTTGTGTGGGAGATATTTCTTACACTGTTGTTTTGAGTTAAGTGTGTCTTGCGCAAAACCAGGTTTCGTTAAATTTCGGTATCGCGGGGAATTTGCTGAAGTTTGCAGCCACATCATCCAATATCCAATAACATCAATCGCTATTTCATGATTGCATGCCAAGCGCGGGCATAATGGCGAGGTTTATTTGGTGGTAATTGATTGGAAATAATAATGAACACGTTGTTTTTTACGCCGTATTTGCGGGATTGATGTTGTAGAGCCTTTCTTTGTCAATGAGGGTAACCAGTTGATACCTCAGATCAATAAATCGATCCATGAGCGAGCCAGTGTGCGCACTCGGCGCCTAATTCGTCGATTGCGCGCGTTTCATAGGTTGCGATTTCCTCTGGAGTGATCGTATCTTTCCAGAGGCCATTTGTGCCTTTATTGATGAAGGTTTGAGCGCCGCCATTCCAGAGTATGTCCTCCAGAGGCACGGTTTTGGTTGCATTCTTTTCCATCCAATCGAAAGAACAGTATTCCAGGATATAAGGCCAGCGGGCTTCGTCAATCGGGATGTCGAGAAAATGAGCGATGCGACGCATTTCCGCAGGCATGTCGCGCTTGAGATCGTTGAAATGCACCAGCAACAAATTCGGCAATTCGCGAATTTGCCGCCAGGAACGGACATTTTCCCAGAATGGCCAGAAAGGATAATCGTCTTTATCCATCCAGTTGTGCCAATATTAGCGAATGTCATGCGGCGGTAGAAGCAGCGGGGGACCAATCCGGCCGGGCGTGTCGTTCAGCGTCGCATAAAATTTATCGCTGGCATTTGCATGGTGGTTATACATGCTCCAAAGCACATCGCACCCATCGCGGCCGATATATTTAGCTTGCGGCGAATAAACCAGTGCATCGACAGAGAGGTGGGTTTTGAGAATTCTGCGGTGCGTTTGCGTTTCAACAAAGACCAGTTTCTCGGTTTTTGGCGGTACGCGCAAATCAAGCCACGGCGACATTTCGGCAACGGCGAGATTAGGGACGCCGTTAAACAATAATTGCACGACGATTTGTTGTGTCCAGGTTGTTCCCGATTTGGCGTAGGTGACGATGACGATATCGTCGTTGCGAAACTGGAAATCATTCCAGATCGTGGAGTCGAAGTGGCGGTTATGTAACCATCTGGTTTTTATTGGTATTGTGGCTCCTGGCGCACTTTGTATTTCTGTAAATTATTTTTATCGGTTGCTGTTGTTATGGATTATATCGAATCTCATGATGGTGAATTTGTAAAAAAATCTTTGTAAATAGCGGGAAATATGCTATTTATTACTCAATTTTTTAAGAATCTAAGGCGATAGAATGGATGCCAAGAAGAAGTTTTATGAACATAAAACCATTATGGTTATGACATTAATTCAAAAAACGAATCTCAAATTTAGTGCGCTAAGCCATATCGCCAAAGGTTTCTCAGTCGTTGCGCTGTCGGTGCTGTCGCTTCTGTTGCTGTCGCCCGCGCAGGCCAATCCGCTTTATGCATCCATTGTTGTCGATGCGGATAACGGGGCGGTTTTACATGAGTCCAATGCCGATGCGGGGCGGTATCCGGCTTCTTTGACTAAAATGATGACGCTTTATTTATTGTTTGAAGCGATTGAGCAGCGCAAAATGTCTTTGGATACGCGAATGAAGGTGTCTGCGCATGCCGCATCGATGCCTTCAACCAATATTCACTTGCGTGCCGGGGATGGCATCAGTGTACGCGAAGCGATTCCGGCACTTATCGTGCGTTCCGCCAACGATGTGGCTACCGTTGTTGCTGAGGCACTGGGCGGTACTGAAGCGCAATTTGGGCAGATTATGACCGATAAGGCAAAAAAGCTGGGTATGCATTCGACGACATTTCGCAATGCATCCGGCTTGCCGAATAGCGGACAAAAAACCACGGCGCGCGACATGGTTGCGCTGTCGATGCGATTGATTAAGGATTTTCCGCAGTATTATCATTATTTTTCTAGGCAATCTTTTAGTTATAAAGGTGTGACCTATAACAGTCACAATCGCATGGTACGCAATACGTCCGGCGTGGACGGATTGAAAACCGGCTTTATCCGAGCATCAGGTTTTAACGTGGCCACTTCCGCCAAGCGCGGCGATCGCCGTGTCGTGGCCGTTGTGATGGGCGGTCATACGGCGGCTGCGCGCGATCAGCATATGGCGCAATTATTGGATCGCAGTTTTAGTCAAACAAATCGTGCGGTGCAAATTGCAAAAGTAAATAACGATGCACGAGCAATAAAGGCGAGCATGCCAGCGCCCAAGTTCAATCCGGCAAAAGATAAACCTGAGGCGGTCATTGCGCCAGCGGCTAAGCCATCCAATGGTGTTTTGCCACTCAAAACGAGCGCTGCAAACGTTGAAGGCTGGGCGGTGCAGATCGGTTCCTATCAATCGCTCGACCGTGCCCATGCGCATGCACAAGCGGCTTCACGCTTGATCCCTGGGGAGGTTGCGGTGACCGAGGTCGGTGTCAGTAACCGTGTTCTGTACCGTGCACGCTTGGTCGGTTTGCAAGAAAAACAAGCACGCCATGCTTGTCAGAATCTTGTTCGGCAGGGCATGGAATGTATGGTGGTGCGTTCATAGCAGGTTGATGCCCCCCAAGCAGTCGCGTTCTGAAACCAATGCTTTGTCATTGCAATTGGGTTCGCCAGGGCGCAATGTCGCGTTCTATGGCCAATTGGTGTTTTCTGATGCCGGTATCGTCGAAATCGACTTGTTCGAATGCGTTGATTTGATAAACGCCGGATGCAACGTGGATTTTGATTTGTCCATCGGCAACGGCGGCATGGCTGCTGCCGTCTTTCAATTTCTCAATGCTGAAACGAGTGCCAACATCTTTGATGATTGTATTGCCGACTTTGATCTCAAGCGTGCCAGCGGCTTCTTTCCTGATATCGAAATAAACGCCGCCTTTAAACAATTCGGCTTGTAGCGGCTGCCCATCTTTTATCGCGACAGAGCTGCGAATATCCAGCGCCATATTAATATGAGGTGTAATAGCGGCGACCAATCGTTCCTCCGATTTTGTTTCGTAAAAACGAATATTGGGTGGTTTGCCAAAATACCAGGTCATCAGGCCCAGAATGATACAAACGCCCATAATTGCGCAATGCATTAAGAAGCGTCGCCAACTAAACGTAAAAACAAAGGGTTGAATGACGGGCGGTTCAGGTTCTTGCATTTCAGTATGGTAATGAATCGACAAAGCGGGACATTATATACTGGCCTTTGCGTTTTTTTTAGAAGGCCGATGCAACTGTTTTTGCGAATTGCATGCTTAATTTGATAAAATGTTTAATTTACTAATTTATTGGAGTATTTAATGGCGATTGAAAGAACCTTGTCCATCATCAAGCCGGATGCTGTTGCAAAGAATGTCATTGGTCAAATTTATTCACGTTTCGAATCAAATGGTTTGAAAATTATCGCGGCACGTATGGTGCATTTATCGGAAGCGGACGCGGAGCAATTCTACGCAGTGCATCGCGAGCGTCCTTTCTTTCGCGATCTGGTTAAGTTCATGATATCAGGCCCGGTAATGGTGCAAGTGCTGGAAGGAGAGGATGCCATTAAAAAGAATCGTGACTTGATGGGCGCAACCGATCCGAAAAAAGCGGAGAAAGGAACCATTCGCGCCGATTTTGCCGAAAGTATCGATGCAAATGCGGTACACGGTTCGGATGCCGTCGAGACGGCTGCGGTTGAGATTGCTTGTTTCTTCCCTGCACTTAATATTTATTCACGTTAAGATCGTGCCAATCCAGTGACAGTCAATCTGCTCAATTATGACGGTAAAGGTTTAGTCGATTTTTGCGCTGGAATCGGCGAAAAGCCTTTTCGTGCACGACAGTTGCTGCGCTGGATTCATCAAGTCGGCACGGCGGATTTTGCCGTCATGAGCGATTTGGCCAAAAGCCTGCGGGAAAAACTGGCGACCAAAGCGACCATTGAATTGCCGCCGATTACTTCGGATTATGAGGCTGCCGATGGCACTCGGAAGTGGTTGTTAGCGGTCGGTTCCGGTAATGGCATCGAAACGGTTTTTATTCCTGAGGTCAATCGCGGAACATTGTGCGTATCTAGTCAGGTTGGATGCGCTTTAGCGTGCGCGTTTTGTTCCACCGGGATGCAAGGATTCAATCGCAATCTGACCGTTGCGGAAATCATCGGGCAATTGTGGATTGCAAACAATGCGCTTGGCGTAAATGCAAGCAACGATACCGGAGAACAATCGAACAAAGCGGTTACCAATGTCGTCATGATGGGGATGGGCGAACCAT
This sequence comes from Nitrosomonas sp., assembly GCA_023257295.1. GTDB lineage: Bacteria > Pseudomonadota > Gammaproteobacteria > Burkholderiales > Nitrosomonadaceae > Nitrosomonas. Next base: position 8,082 of record JALRCN010000170.1, read on the forward strand.
TGGCCAATTTCGATAACGTGGTAACGGCGCTGGATTTGATGCTGGACGATCATGCATACGGTTTGTCGCGTCGTCGCGTGACGGTCAGCACGTCCGGTTTGGTGCCAGCGATTGACCGGTTGCGGGAGCGCTGCCCGGTTGCTTTGGCAGTTTCGCTGCATGCGCCGAACGATGTGTTGCGCGATCAATTGGTGCCGATCAACAAGAAGTATCCGATCAAGGAATTACTAGCTGCTTGCCAGCGATATTTGCCGGATGCGCCGAGAGATTTCGTCACATTCGAGTATGTGATGCTCGATGGCGTCAACGATACGGTGGCGCATGCCAAAGAATTGGCAAAGTTGGTTAAAGATACACCATGCAAATTTAATTTAATTCCTTTCAACACCTTCCCGGGTATTGGTTTCAAACGATCCACGCCGGAAGCGGTCCATGTTTTTCGCGATGTGCTGATGCAAGCGGGTTATGTGACCACTGTCAGAAAAACTCGCGGCGACGATATTGCCGCCGCGTGCGGCCAGCTTGCCGGGCAAGTAAAAGACAAAACCCGCCGGACTACGGGATTGCAATCAAGGGTGTGCGGATGAAATACGATCGGCAAGCTTTTGTTATTGCATTGCTCATAGGAGCGTTGAGCGGGTGTGCACAACAGACTGTAGAACAAGGGTTATTGACGAATACCGATGCGGATCGGGCTTTTTTGAGCACGAAAATCCATACGGAATTGGCTGCAGAGTATTTTTATCGCGGGCAATTGGATGTTGCGATCGAAGAGGTAAATGAAGCACTTAAAGCGCAGTCCAATTATGCACCGGCATATAGCGTGATGGGATTGATCAATATGTCGCTCAATGAAAACGATAAGGCGTTGAGTAACTTTGAACGGGCTATCCGGCTGGCGCCCAGAAATTCCGAGATTCTTAATAATTACGGTTGGTTTTTATGTCAACGTTATCCGGAACGAATCGGCCAAGCCATCGATCATTTCGTGACGGCAGCCAGAGATCCACTTTATGCCACGCCGGAAAGATCGTATGCCAATGCCGGTGTTTGTGAAACCAAACGGGAGAGGTATGCCGAAGCGCAGTTATTTTTTCAAAGATCTCTGCTAATACAACCCAATTTTCCGCCAGCGGTTATTGGAATGATTGAGATCGATTTTCAACGCGGCAATTTGATCGATGCAAAATCCAAGTTAACTCAGTTCTTGCAAAACAATTCCTCGACATCCGACGGCCTGTTGCTTGCGATCAAGGTGGAGCAAGCATTGGGTAATCAACTGGCTGTCGATAGCTATATCTTTCAATTGCAAAAGCACTTTCCTGATTCCAGAGAAGCTGCATTGATTCGAGAAGGAGCAATCCGTTAAATGAGTACGATAGAAGATAAAGACAATACGACCAACCAGTCTGACGATATCGGCGATGCCGACAGCGTGCAATCAATATCCGAGCACTCCATATTACGAGAGAATGTCGATTTACCAGCATCTTTCGACGAGCATCAGCCTTATCGGGAGGTTCTGGATGATGGTCATTTGAATGCGGCGCAGGATGCCGATCCGGCGTTCGAATCGGGAGCGATAGACAATTCGAATTCGGCTGCTGCTACGGGGGGTGTGGGATATGTTTTGCAAAAGGCGAGGGAGGCAAAAGGTATGAGTATTGAGGATGTGGCGCGGCAATTGCGCCTTTCCTCGCAACAAATCGCATTCATTGAACGCGAGGCTTATGAAAAATTGCCGGGACGAACATTCTTGCGCGGCTTTGTTCGCAATTATGCAATTCTGGTGCAGTTGGATCCGGTGCCTCTGTTAACAATGCTGCCGGAATCTGCGCGGATCGTATCGAAATCCGAAAATACGCCGCTGAGTGGTAAGCAAATCTCCTTTTCGTCGGAGCGAAGAAAGCAGCGCAATCATTCATTGCCGGTTGTTGTCATTATGTCGATACTGATTTTGGGTGCTTATTTCATCCTCGGAAATCAAAATCAGAAGCACAGTCAAGATGTTGAGTTAAATGTGGTCAAAGAGACGGTAAAACCGGAGGTTGGCAACACGACGAAAGAGATACAGTTGCCGCTGATGATATCCGCTGCGCCGAAAGAATCGTCTAAGGAGGCGTCGATTAATTCGACACTCGGCCTGACAACAGAGCCGAGAAATACCAATGTAACATCTGTCGAAGTGAAATTGGATTCGAAACCAGAAGTGACTGCTGCGGAACAATCTGTTCCAGAGATTGCCACCAATAAATCATCGAATGATCCATCCATGGGAAGCTTGCAATTCAAATTACATGCGGATTCCTGGATTAAGGTGATTGATGGCGCCGGTGCGAATTTGCTCGAACAAGTCAGAAAGGCGGGGAGTGAATACACCGTTACCGGAAAAAGACCGCTTACGATCATTTTAGGCAATGCAGCGGGAGTTAATCTCACCTATAATGACGAGGAAATCGATGTTTCCTCTTATAAAAATCAAGGTGGAACGGCGCGCTTCACGCTCGAATAAAACTCGCAATATTCTGATCTAAAGACAATTAATTATGGCTGAAAATAGTTCTTCGATAATACGACGCCCCAGTGTCGGCGTTCGGATCGGTTCCATCATGCTGGGCGGCGGCGCACCGGTTGTGGTGCAGTCGATGACCAATACCGATACCGTGGATGAAGTCGCAACTGCCGAGCAAGTTGCGCAATTGGCGCGTGCCGGTTCCGAATTGGTGCGCATTACCGTCAATTCCATGGAGGCGGCTAAATCGGTGCCGGAAATTCGCGCACGATTGGACGCAATGGGGTGTTATGTGCCGCTGGTCGGCGATTTTCATTTTAACGGTCATAAGTTGCTGACCAGTTATCCAGAATGCGCTCAAGCGCTAGCAAAGTTTCGCATCAATCCCGGCAATGTCGGTCATGGTAAGAAACGCGACGAGCAATTTGCGACACTGATTGAAACAGCTTGTAAATACGATAAGCCGGTGCGCATCGGCGTCAACTGGGGGAGCCTCGATCCCGAAATGCTCGCGCGCATTATGGATCAGAATGCCGCATCCAGCGATCCGCAGGATGCCAAATATGTGATGCGCGAGGCGTTGATCACTTCCGCGCTGGAAAGTGCCGCCAAAGCGGAAGAAATTGGGTTATCGCGCAATAAAATTGTTTTGTCGTGTAAAGTCAGCGGTGTGCAAGATTTGATCATGGTTTACCGTGAATTGGCCAAACGATGTGATTATGCGTTGCATTTGGGATTAACCGAAGCCGGTATGGGGTCGAAGGGTATCGTGGCGTCAACGGCGGCACTGGCGGTACTGTTGCAAGAAGGAATTGGCGATACCATTCGTATTTCGTTAACGCCGGAGCCGGGTGGTTCGCGTTCGCGCGAAGTGATTGTGGCGCAAGAGATATTGCAAACCATGGGGTTGCGCGCGTTTGTGCCTTTGGTGGCAGCTTGTCCGGGTTGCGGTCGTACCACCAGCACCTACTTCCAGGAATTGGCGGAAAGCATTCAAGCGTATGTACGCGATGAAATGGTGACATGGCGCGAGCAGTACGAAGGTGTGGAGAATATGTCGCTGGCGGTGATGGGGTGTGTCGTCAACGGTCCTGGGGAAAGTAAGCACGCCAATATCGGCATCAGCTTGCCCGGTTCTGGTGAAACGCCGGTAGCACCGGTATTCGTCGACGGGCAAAAAACAGTCACCTTGAAAGGCGATAACATCGCCAACGAATTCCGTCAAATTGTCGATAACTACGTGCGTGAAAAGTATCCGAGAAAAGTAGTCTGATGGTGAACGCAGTTAAAGCAATTCGCGGGATGAATGACATTCTCCCGGAAGAATCCTATCGATGGGCATTTTTTGAGCAGACCGTTCAACGCTGGTTATCGGCTTATGGTTACCGGAATATACGTACGCCTATCGTCGAACAAACCGATTTGTTCGTGCGCTCGATCGGCGAGGTGACGGATATCGTTGAAAAAGAGATGTATACCTTCGTCGATCATCTCAACAATGACAGTCTTACGCTGAGGCCGGAAGGCACAGCTTCTTGTGTGCGTGCCGCGATCGAACATAATCTTTTATATAACGGGGCGCAGCGTCTTTTTTACTTAGGGCCCATGTTCCGGCATGAACGCCCGCAAAAAGGCCGTTACCGGCAGTTTCATCAGGTCGGCGTGGAGGCATTGGGTTTTGCCGGACCGGATATCGATGCGGAACTGATCGTGATGTGCGCTCGTCTATGGAGTTTTCTGGGCATTTCCGGGTTGCGGCTGGAAATCAGTACGCTGGGGAACGCGCAATCGCGTGCGTTGCATCGCACTCGACTGATTAAGTATTTTGAGCAGCATCACGCCAGTCTTGACGAAGATTCGCTGAGACGTTTGCATACCAATCCGCTGCGCATTTTGGATAGCAAGAATCCGCAGATGCAAGCATTGATTGAGAATGCACCCAAATTGATAGACGATTTAGACGAAGAATCCGGCGTGCATTTTGAGATATTGCAACGGATTTTGCGCGATCAAGGCATCGATTTTAAAATCAATTTGCGACTGGTGCGTGGATTGGATTACTACAATCGAACCGTATTTGAGTGGATAACGGATAAGCTGGGTGCGCAAGGAACGGTTTGTGCGGGCGGACGCTACGACGGATTGGTCGAGCAAGTGGGCGGAAAACCGGCGCCGGCATGCGGATTTGCGATGGGTGTGGAGCGTTTGCTGGCTCTGATGCAGGAATGCGGGAAAATCATCGATTCGCCAGTTCCGGATGTGTATATCGTTCACCAAGGTGAGCAAGCGATGCGCTATGCATGGCAGTGCGCTGAATTTTTGCGTAATGAAGGGCTTGATATCGTTTTGCATTGTGGCGGCGGGGGCTTTAAATCGCAAATGAAAAAAGCCGATGCGTCCGGTGCGCGTTTTGCGATCATATTGGGCGACGATGAATGCAATGCACAAGAAGTTACGTTGAAGCCGTTGCGCGAAGCCGCCGAGCAGAAGAGACTTACATTGAACGAAGTAACGAAAATGATTCGACAATAAGATTTGAATCGACAATAACTCGAAATTAATAGGGAAAATACCATGGCCTATTCGCATGAAGATCAAGAGAGAATGGATGGACTCAAAGCCTGGTGGGGAAGATTCGGCAATACGATCACCATCGTGCTGACCATTGTATTGGTAACTGCAGGTGCTACGAAAGCTTGGCAGTTTTATCAACAGAAACAGGCGCAGCAGGCAGCCGATCTATATGCCTTATTACAGCAAGTGCAAAGCGGGGGCGATGCCACGAGGATTAACGATGCCGCGCAACTACTGATCGAAGGCTATCCTTCCAGCGGTTACGCACCGCGCGCCGCTTTGATTGCAGCGCAAGCGGATGTGCAAGCTAGCAATACTAAACGTGCGATCCAGCATTTGCAATGGATCGTTGATCATGCCAAAGAAACCGAAATGCACGATCTGGCACGGCTGAGGATGTCTGGAATTTTTCTGGATGAAGGGAAGTACGATGAAGCGTTACGCCTGCTCAGCGCGGGGCATAATGAATCTTTTTCTGGATTGTTTCTGGATCGTAAGGGCGATATCCAAGTGGCCATAAAGAAAATTTCAGAAGCTCGATTGAGTTATCAGGCTGCGATCGATAAATTGAGTCGCGGCGGCAATTATTACAATATCGTGCAAATGAAGCTGGACGGGCTGGGTGAATCCGAATAATTGCCGACGTGATCGTATTGTTTAATTTTGTTAAATCCGGGCGAATTGGGTTATTGGGGATAGTGTTTTCCTTGTCGCTTGTGGGGTGCGCTAGCCCCTGGAATCCGTTCGATATGCGTATCATCGAAGATTTGAGTACGCAAATTTCCGATATTTTCGAGAAAGAAGAAGTCATTGTTTACGAAAAGGAAGAACTCGATGCGCTCAAGGCGGCTGAGAAGATTCCATTGAAATGGAAGAATAAACTCAGCGAGAACGAAATGGCTTCGTTCGACATTGCAGCCGAATACACGGCGGTTTACGCCGCCGATGAAAGCGGAACGCTGACCAAATATGATGTAACAACCGGCAAGCAATTGTGGCAGATTGCAACCAAAAATAAATTCTCAGCCGGAATCGGTATTGGCGATGGACTGATTCTCATCGGAACCTTCAAAGGGGAAGTCCTTGCGTATAACGATGCAGGTCATATGGTATGGCAATCCTCGGTAACCAGTGAAATACTGAGTGCGCCGCAAGTGCAGCAAAATGTGGTGGTAGTGCGGACGGTCGATGGCCGGATTTTTGGACTCGATGCCATCGACGGTAAACGAAAATGGATCTATCAAGGCGCAACTCCGCCATTGACCGTTCGCAGCGCTGCTGGAATAACGATTGCGCATGGCGGCGTTTTTGCCGGTTTTCCAGGCGGAAAACTGGCGGCTTTGAGTTTAAGCAACGGTAATGTCGGCTGGGAAGTACCGGTTTCGCAGCCGCGCGGAGTTACCGAACTTGAACGCATGACCGACATCACCAGCACACCGCAGGTGAATAATCGCTTTGTTTGCGCTGTGGCGTATCAAGGTCGTGTCGGTTGTTTTGCAATCAACGACGGTACGCCGATATGGAGTCGTGAATCTTCTAGTAGCGCCGGTTTGGCGATGGACAATGATTATGTCTATGTTACAGAAGAAAAAGGCGTTGTTGTCGCCTATGATTTGATCAGCGGTGCTACCATGTGGAAGCAAAGTAAGCTGGGCAGCAAGAAACTGACAAAACCGATTATCAAAGGACAATATATCGTTGTTGCGGACGATCAGGGGTTTGTAAATTTATTGCGCAATTACGATGGCGCATTGCTTGCCCGTGCGGCGACCGATGGCACTCCAGTTAAAAATTCAATCAGCCCTTTGCCGGATGGTTTTGCATTGCAAACGGTCAAAGGTGGCGTTTTTGCGTTCAGCACGCAATTCTGATTTCCGCTATTTAGTCGCTATTTAATAAGCCCGGCATGTCCGGCAGCATCAGAAAATCATGAAACCAACACTTGTTCTGGTCGGCCGTCCGAATGTCGGCAAATCCACTTTGTTTAATCGGCTGACGCGAACGCGCGACGCCATCGTTGCCGATATTCCCGGATTGACTCGGGATCGTCATTACGGTATCGGCAGAGTCGGCGGAAAACCCTATTTGGTGATGGATACCGGCGGACTCGAACCGGTGGTCAAAGACGGCATCATGCACGCGATGGCGAAGCAGACGATGCAAGCCATCGATGAAGCGGATAAGGTGCTATTTATTGTTGATGGCCGCCAGGGCGTTACCGCGCATGATCGAATCATCGCTGAGCAATTGCGCAAAACCGGACAGAAAGTCGTGCTGGTGGTGAACAAGACGGAAGGTATGGCTACTGCGGTGGTGACGGCGGAGTTTTTCGAGCTTGGTTTGGGCGATCCTTGCGCGGTATCGGCAATGCACGGTGATAATATTCAAGAGCTTGCCGATTGGGTGTTAGCGGAATTTCCGGACACGGTTGAAGAGCCGCCCGAAAGCAAGCATCCCAAAATCGCAATTGTAGGGCGACCAAACGTTGGTAAATCGACGCTGATCAATACCTTGTTGGGCGAAGAGCGAGTCATCGCATTCGATCAGCCGGGCACAACGCGCGACAGCATCTATATCGATTTCTCGGACAAGGGCAAACAATATACGCTGATCGATACTGCGGGTTTGCGCCGACAGGGGCAAGTACACGAAACCGTCGAAAAATTTTCAGTGATTAAAACGCTGCAAACCATCGAGGATGCCAACGTGGTGGTATTAGTGCTAGACGCGCGCAATGAAATTTCCGATCAGGATGCGCATATCGCCGGATTCATTCTGGAAACCGGGCGGGCATTGGTGATCGCGGTCAACAAATGGGATGGGTTGGACGATTATCAGCGCGACTCGATCAAACGGGAACTGAGCCGTAAACTGGCATTTCTCAGTTTCGCGCAATTGCATTACATCTCTGCATTGCATGGCATTGGCATGAAGAATCTGCTGCCATCGATCGATCAAGCATATGCGGCCGCGATGTCGCATTTGCCGACTCCTAAATTGACGCGTGCATTGATTGCGGCAGTCGAAAAGCATCCACCGCCGCGAGGCGGCGCATCTCGACCTAAAATGCGCTATGCGCATCAAGGCGGCTCCAATCCGCCGCTGATCATTGTGCATGGCAGTATGCTCGAGCATGTGCCAGATACTTATCGGCGCTATCTGGAAAACACCTTTCGCGAAACGTTCAAATTGATCGGTACGCCATTGCGGGTTGATTTCAAAGTCGGACATAATCCGTATGCAGACAAAAAGCCTGCGCCCCCGACAGAAGACGAACTGCGTCGTGCGCATAACCGACGGCGGAGAAATCGTAAGAAATATGGCTGATAGTCATGTGGATAACGAATTGTATCGGAGGAGATCGGAAAAATGACCATTGAAGGCATGAATCACTTTACCGTATTGAGTAGCGATCTGGAGAGAAGTAAGGCATTTTATATCAACGTATTGGGGCTCTCTGAAGGTTATCGACCGCCTTTTGCTTTTCCCGGTGCATGGCTTTACGCCGGGAATCGGGCGATTCTGCATATCATGGCAGGAAAGCCCATGCCGACGCATGCCGCCGGAGTGATCGACCACATGGCTTTCACGGCCATGAATTTGCAGGTGGTTGCCGATGCATTGAAACGACATAACATTCCGTACGAATTGCATCGATTGGAGGGCTTGAATATCTGGCAATTATTTTGTTTTGATCCAGATGGCGCCAAAGTGGAGTTGGATTTCGCGGCGGACGAGCCCGAACCCAATCGGTAATATTCTGTTTAACGTTTCTCGCAATGAAGGAATTTCTGCATAAAATTCGCGCAGCCATTGCCATTGCAACATTGCTATTGATGAGTGGTTGCAGCATTGTGCGCCTGGGTTACGATCATGCGCCGCTATTGACTTGGTGGTGGCTCGACAGCTATGTCGACTTTAGCAGAGAACAAGCACCGCACGTCAAGCAAGCGATTCATCAGTGGTTCGACTGGCATCGCAACGCGCAGATTCCGGAATACGTGGATTGGTTGGCTACTATTCGCAGCCAAATCGATGGACCAGTAACATCTGTACAAGTTTGTCAGTGGTCGGACGAATTGCAAAATATTATTGCACCGGCTTTCGATCGGGCCGTGCTGCTTAGCGCTCCGGTGGTATTGCGCTTGGGCGATGCGCAGTGGCGCTACCTCGAGCAACGCTACATCAAAAGCAATGATGAGCTGCGCCGCGATTTCCTGCAGCCCGATCCGGAAGATCGTCGCCGTGCGGCCATTAAACGAACAGTCAAGCGAATCGAAAATCTTTATGGCAAGATTAACGAAGAACAGAAGCGCTTAATCGTTGCCAGCATTGAAGCTTCACCTTTCAATCCTGAGATGTGGATGGTCGAGCGGCAACGGCGGCAGCAAGAAACGCTATCGACCTTACGACAACTTGCTTCCGAGTCGATTGCTTCCGAGCAAGCTGCAATTACATTGCGAAGATTGATTGAATACACGCATCGGTCTGACGATTCCGATTATCGCGCTTACCAATTAAGGCTTGCCGGACATACCTGCGAATTTATTGCGCGTATGCACAACAGTGCCACACCGATTCAGCGGCAACATGCATACGATAAGTTAAAAGAGTGGGAAATGGATTTGCGTGCGCTGATGGTCGATAACTCGCTGCAGACCGCATCGGAATAGCGGCATTACAACATCGTCTCGGAGTTCTGGAATGCTTCGCAAGCACTGCATATGAAACTTATTTTTATCGGCTTCAATTCATCGTTATAATCGCCGGATAATTCTTGTGGATAAATCAATTAAAAACATGATGAAAGAAGAGGAACAAAAGAGTGGTTGGGAAAGAGAGTTGCTTGAGAAAATTTCTCTAGGCACCATTCGCGAGCAGCGTCGAACACGCAATTGGGGGATATTTTTTAAGTCAATTACCTTTATTTATTTGTTTATCTTATTGTTTTATGCGATAGGCTGGATTGATGACGGCAAGATGCGCTTAATCGATAAACATACCGCGTTAATTGAATTGAGTGGCATGATAACGGCTGATAACATTAGCAGCAGTGCCGACAAGATTAATGAAAGTTTGCGATCGGCATTTCAAGACAAAAACACCAAGGGCGTGATTCTGCGCATCAACAGCCCTGGCGGAAGCCCGGTGCAGGCCGGTCAAATCAACGATGAAATTGTTCGTTTGCGTGCAAACTACCCTGAAATACCGCTCTATGCTGTCATTGGCGATATTTGCGCATCGGGCGGTTATTATGTTGCGGTGGCGGCGGATAAAATTTATGCCGATAAGGCGAGTTTGGTTGGGTCGATTGGTGTTCTGATGGACGGTTTCGGTTTTGCCGGAACACTGGAAAAATTGGGTGTTGAGCGGCGTTTACTGACTGCCGGCGATAATAAAGGTTTTCTCGATCCGTTTTCTCCGCTGGATTCTTCGCAGGAAGCGCATGCAAAGGTCTTGTTGAAGGAAATACACGAGCAGTTCATTCGTGTCGTCAAGCAAGGCAGAGGTGATCGTTTAAAGGATTTGCCGGAAATATTCAGCGGTACTGTGTGGACAGGGCAAAAAAGTATCGATTTAGGGGTTGTCGATGCAATCGGTAGCGCGGAATACGTGGCGCGTGAAATCGTTGGCGCGGAGGCGCTGGTTGATTTTTCGCCACGAGATGGATTCTCAGATATATTTGTCAAGCGATTCGGTCAAATCGTTTTCAATACCTTGGCGCAGTACGATTGGATGCTGAAATAGATTTTTGCCGATTGGGAATCGATAATGCGATTATCTTTTGGGTGCGATTAATGAAACCAGAATGCCAACTGTTTAAAAATGCAGGGGATGATTAAAGCAGATTTGATTCGACAGAGGGGGGGTAACTTCGACAGAGGGGGGGGGTAACAAATTCAGTCAACTAAAAAAGAAATCCCATCTGATAATTTCATCAGATGGGTAATTTGATTACTTCTGAAAACATTTTACTGATTTTGCCCTAATTTTAGTAATTATAATAGCCTAAGAAACTAATCCATTGAATCTTAAGCTATTTCAGGGCATTTTGCTCAGCTTACAGTGTGAAGTAAACAACTGCTCCGATAGCAATAAAAGCTGCTGTGCTGATAAAAAACAATCTAAGAACTTGTGCGTCTGTTTCTCTTCTGTTGATTTCGCTCATAATTTATCTCCCTATAAAGGCAAATCACTTTGATTAAGAATTAAAGCCGATGACGATCGACTCCCAATTTGCACAATCGCTTTCTTGCGACCGTGAATCTTTCTCTGCTCACAAGAACCACTCAGTTAGCAATTACTTGGTGTGGAGCTGAGTATATACTCGCAATCATCTTGCACTACTCAGATCACTGCGCCATAGATTCTAACGCACATTTACCAACAATGAAAGTATAGTTTTTGTGAATTGTAGAGAACGGCCGAGTTGTCCGGAATCTATGACGGCGATAGGCATGATAGAATGTGTTGCGCATAGGATTTGAACTTTCCGGTTTAATCTCCATCCTATGCACAACATTACGAACACCGGGGACGATCTGGTTTCGACGTGGGTTGCAAAGCAGCGCAGGGCATACCGAGGATCAGATTACCTCGTAAATCCATCTGAAAACAATAGTCGCAAACGACGAAAACTACGCTTTAGCCGCTTAATCGGCTAGCCTCTGCACCGGTGGGCCTCAACGCCGGGTCTGGCAACAGACAGCAGAGTCACTAACGAGGATCGCATTTTGCAGGGTCACTTTGTAGAATGCTAAATAATAGGTGACTCGCCTGTCATCAGCCCGCCAGTTGGCGGTTGCCAGGTCAAATCAAATAACATGGCTAAGTATGTAGAACTGTCTGTAGAGGGCTTACGGACGCGGGTTCGATTCCCGCCGTCTCCACCAATAATACCCCCAGTAACATCCAGCACCGTCCAAAAGACGGTGTTTTTATTTGTAATTTTGTGTGGCCATTATCCAGTAAAATTTTT
>JALRCN010000077.1 GCA_023257295.1 Nitrosomonas sp.
ATAGCGGCAGTCATCCACCCCATCCTGACAGTGCTCGACGAACCACTGATGAATCGCGTGTGGCAAGTCACGCTGTGCTATTTCTTTGCCACGATGGCGATTGCTGTGGTACTGGGTCTGGCGGCCGCCAATTTGTTTCAGCCCGGCAGCGGGTTGCAAATTGCGATGTTTCAGGATGCGATGCAGGGTTTTCAAGCCACGCAAATGTCGTTAGCCGATTTTTTCGCACAATTCCTGCGCTCGCTGTTTCAAAACCCCATTGCGGCTTTGGCACAAGGCAATGTGCTGGCGGTGGTGATTTTTGCGTTGTTGCTCGGTATCGCGTTGGTCATCGGTGGCGAGCGCTACCGCAATATCCTGGCGCTGATGCAGGAATTTCTCGAATTGATCCTGATGCTGGTCGGCTGGATCATGCGCTTAGCCCCGCTGGGCATCATGGCGCTGCTGCTGCAATTGGTTGCCACGCAGGATGCGCAATTGCTGTCGACCATGATCGCGTTTGTCGCGGTGGTGTTGGGAGCGACGCTGGTGCACGGTTTGATCGTTTTGCCTTTGATCCTTTATCTGACCACCGGTGTGACGCCTTATCAATTCTGGCTGGGTGCGCGCGAAGCGCTGATCACTGCTGTGGCTACCAGCTCCAGCGCGGCGACATTGCCGGTGACATTGCGCTGCGTGGAGCAGCATTTGCACGTCAAGCGCGATGTCGCCGGGTTTGTGATCCCGTTAGGTGCGACCATGAATATGGACGGCACCGCATTGTACGAAGCGATTGCGGCATTGTTCATCGCCAATTTGATCGGCATCGAGCTGACTTTCGCGCAGCAATTGATCGTGTTTCTAACCGCGATGCTGGCCGCCATCGGCGCGCCGGGCATTCCCAGCGCGGGCATGGTGACGATGGTTGTGGTGTTGCAATCGGTCGGATTGCCGGTCGAGGCCATTGCGATTTTAATGCCCGTCGACCGGCTGCTCGACACATTTCGCACCATGGTCAACGTGGAGGGAGACATGGTGGGAAGTTTGGTGGTGCAGAAATGGGTGACAAAGAGCGACGGCTGATCGCCGCTCAATGCACAAATGCGTTATATGCGGACGCTTGCAGTTTCCCATATTGACAATAAGACCAGATCTCGTCCGCATAATCGGATCGCGCCAATTCCGGCGCAAAACGGCTGAAGTAAGCCGTCAAATGATCGATATCGCGCTTGATGATGTGACGAGCCCGGTAATGATCCGTTGCATTGACGGCTTGCGGCAGATCAATAATGACCGGACCGCGTTCGCCGATCAGAACATTGTAGGGCGACAAATCGCCATGGACGACGCCGGTATAAAGCATCCGAACCGTTTGTCCGATCAAGTTTTTGTAATACTCGCGCGCTTGTTCCGGTGTCAGTTGCATGTCGCTCAACCGGGGCGCGACATTTCCTTGAGCATCGGTAATCAATTCCATCAACAAAACCCCGGCAAAAAAGTTATAAAACTTGGGCACGCGGATTCCGGCCGTCGCCAGCTTGCACAGCATATCGACCTCAATGCCTTGCCAGACATCCTCGCGCGTGCGCCGGTTGTTTTTTATTTTCCGCGCTTCGGCGCAACAGGCGCGGTGCTGAAAGTTGCGCTTGTTGCTGTCTTTGTACACCTTGGCGCAGCGCACTTCTTCGCCGCAATGCACGATATAAATCGTAGCTTCCTTGCCGCTCATTAATTGGCAGATCACATGGTCGATCAAACCTTCTTCAACCAACGGCTCAAGTCGTTCAGGTATTCTCATCGGTTTTATGCTAGGCGTATCGGTACGCCGCACATCCTCCAGTAAATTAAAAGACAATGAACAAAAGACGACGGATAAATTCTAGAAAAAATACCGGAGCTTGAGAATGTGGCAAATTGCCGCGCGGCAATTTGCCACAGGATTTTTTTAAGACGGATCGATAAAGGACAACGGCGCGATGCAGTCGATGTAAATCGTTTAGAATGGAAGCAATCTCGATGTCAGTCGATGTTTGCGAGTCAATTTACCGGGAATAATTTTATGCAGCAGGAACAAGATCTTTTTGCGCACCAGGATACGCTGGCCAATTTGCATGAAAACATACCGCTCACTGAAAAATTGCGTTTCCTGCATCAAGTCCTGCGTCAGGATTTTCCGTTTGTCGATCGCCTGGCGATTGCGTTGTTTGACGAAAAGACGCAAATGCTCAAGACATACACGCATAGCACCGAAGGCAACGACAGCCCGGTGACCACTTACGAAGCACCGCTGAGTTCCGCGCCATCGCTGCATGCCATCATCGAGCATCGCAAACCGCGCCTGGTGCAGGATTTGGCGATTTTTGCGCAAGGCACACATGAACATACCAAGCGCGTCGCCGCCAAAGGCTATAAATCCAGCTACACCATGCCGCTGTATCAAAGCGGCACATTTATCGGTTTTCTATTTTTTAATTCGATGCAACAGCATCCGTTTACGCCGCAATCGCTGCGGCAGATCGATATTTACGGGCATTTGATCGCATTGATGGTCATCAATGAATTGACTGCGATCCGCACATTGCTCGCTGCAGTTCGCGCGGCACGCAACATGACGCATTACCGCGACTTGGAAACCGGTTCGCATATCGACCGCACGGCGCATTATGCCCGTCTTATCGCACGCGAATTAGCTGCCGGTTATGGCATCACCGACGAACAGATCGAGCATATTTTTTTATTCTCGCCGATGCACGATGTCGGAAAAATCGGCATTCCGGACAAAATCTTGCGCAAACCGAGCAAGCTCGACGACGACGAATTCGATGTGATGAAAACGCACCCGGAGAAAGGGCGCGAGATTATCGATTCGGTGCTGAAGGATTTCAGTCTGGGGACTTTCGGTCATGTCGATATTTTACGCAACATCGCGGAATTCCATCATGAAGCGATGGATGGCAGCGGCTACCCCAGGGGATTGAAAGGAAAAGAAATTCCTATCGAAGCGCGCATCAGTGCTGTGGCCGACGTATTCGACGCATTAACTTCGCGCCGCTCGTACAAGGCACCGTGGACAAATGAAGAGGCTTTTGCCGTATTACGAAAAATGTCCAGCGCCAAATTGGATCGCGATTGCGTTAATGCATTGATCGGCAATATCGATAAGGTACTTGAAATTCAGCAGCGATTCCGCGACGAAGACTTGATTTAGGATTAGCGTATTTCTATCGCGTCATTGTTCCGAAGGATCGGTAATAAATCCTATTTTTGTTATACCCGCTTTGGATGCAATGCTCATGACTTTCGCAACATGCTCATAATGCGCCAGTTTGTCTGCACGGATGTGCAATTCCGTTTGCGGCGATTTTGCAACGACAGAAGTAAATTGCGCCGTCAGCATCGCTTGTATCACCGGCTCACCGTTCCAGAACAGGCTGCCGTCGGCGCGAATGGCCAATTCGATATGCTCTGGTTGAGTCAGGTTAGGCGTACTCTCCGCTTTAGGAAGATCGATTTTGACTGAATGCGTCAGCAGCGGTGCTGTGATAATAAAAATAATCAACAATACCAACATTACATCGACCAGCGGCACCACGTTTATTTCGGACATCGGCGCCTGACGGCCGTTGTCGTGCATGCTTCCGAAAGCCATTACGATTGTCCTCCGCCGGTTTGATCGGCAGCATTCGATGCGACCGCCGCTTTTGAAGAATTCCGCGCATCGTTCGACGTGTCTGTGTTATCGCCGGTATCGCCGACAGTAATCAGAATGAACAAATCATGCGCGAAGGCTTCCAGTTGCGCCAGCCAGATACGGTTGCGGCGTACGAACGTGTTGTAGGCCAATACGGCAGGAATCGCTACCGCCAATCCCAATGCCGTCATAATCAACGCTTCGCCGACCGGACCCGCCACTTTGTCCAGCGTGCCCTGTCCGGAGAGTCCGATCTGAATCAGCGCATGGTAAATACCCCATACGGTGCCGAACAATCCGATGTAAGGTGCTGCCGATCCTGCCGTGGCAATCAACGTCAGGCCGTTTTCCACGCGCGTAGCTTCCTGATCAATGCCGTTACGCAGCGTGCGGGTCAGGAACTCGCTGGTGCCGCCCGCAGCGGCCAGTTTGTGCGAGCTGTGAATTTTGGAATCGGCTGCGGCGTCGATGCCAAGCTTGGCCAGTTCTGCGAATGCATTATTCGGCGCTGCATTTTTGAATTCGATGTTGACCGCATCCAGCGAATCGAAGCTCCAAAAATGTTTCAAAAAAGCTTCCGCGCGGCGCTTGGCAATCAGGTTAGCGACGCTCTTGGTGATGATCAGATACCAGCTCGCGACCGATAGCGACAATAGCAGCACCAGCACACTGATGCCGACACCGTCCATTTGATCGAGAAAATGAGAAAAGCCAAGTCCTTGTTCCATGGTTTAATTTCCTTGCAATACAAAATTAAAGGGTTGTAACGCCACTGCCCGAACCGGCTGACCATCGCGCAGCGACGGATTGCATTGCCAGCTCTTAACGGCGTCCAATGCCGCATTATCCAAGCGCTCATAACCGCTGCTGCTAATGATTTTCGCAGCGTCGATCCGACCTTGCTCATCCAGTTCCACGCGCAATACCAATTTGCCTTCTTCGCCCATGCGGCGGGAAATTGCCGGGTATTCGGGGGGCGTCAATTTCGGGCAGGAAACCGACAATTCGGAAGATAACTTGACGGGTTCTATCGGCAGTTGCGACGGCGGCGCTGCGGCAGCCGCAGGTTCTTTCGCCGCTTCGGCAACAGGTGTCGGGGACGGTTGCGGCAATGGCGCGGTTTGTTCCTGTTTTTGGGTAACCGGCGCTTTGGTTACGAGGCGTTCTTGTTTGGGTTTTGTTTCAGTTTTTTTAGCCGGTTGCAGTTTCGCAGGAGTCGGCTCGGGTGCCGGTTTCGGCGCGACAACGGACGGCGTTATCAATTCCGCAAACAAAGTAGCCATCCGATCCGGTGCCGGGATCAGCCGCTGATTCCATAAAAAATAAAATAATGCCGCATGCACCACAAGAACAAACAACAATCCGGGCAATGAGATAAAATGCTGCTTTTGTTTCAGATACCCAATATTTTTACGTGCCAATGACTGCATTACAGAGCAACAAATCCGAACGAGCTCTTAAGGAAACGCCGATTTATTGGCAGTACGAGCGAATCACTTCGTTGCGCGGTACTCGCTCCCTCGCCTATCTTGTCGATAAGTCTCGGTTGCTGTGTTCCGTGCGCCTCGTGCTTCATCTCATTCGCCGGATTAATCAGTATCTCCTTAGCAATACATCGTATTTCCGGTATCCATGCAACAAAATACGGACACTGGTATATTGCACCTAAAAACGAAACTTTCATAGTGAATCAAGTTTCTTACAATCCCATAACACCTTGAGTAATATCAATTCCCGTATTCGATTGGTTATTCACGGCGGCGCAGGCGCTATCGCTCGCAGCAAAATAACCGCAGAGCGCGAACTGGCATACCGGCAAGCACTCACCGAATCGCTGGCTGCCGGTTACGCAATTCTCGCCGCTGGCGGCAGTAGCATTGAAGCCGTTATCGCCGCAATTGCCGCACTGGAAGATTTGCCGTGGTTCAACGCAGGCAAAGGCGCAGTATTCAACCATGATGGCCGCAACGAATTGGATGCATCGATTATGGATGGCGCCACATTGATGGCGGGCTCCGTTGCCGGGGTCACCGCAATCCGCAATCCGATTCGCGCCGCGCATGCAGTGATGACAAAAAGCAAACATGTTATGTTGATCGGCCAGGGTGCGGAAACGTTTGCCGCCGAACAGGGATTGGAACTCGCCAATCCGGCGTATTTTTTTACGCAGCATCGCTGGGATCAGCTGCAACGCGCAATCGCGAAAGAACAAATATTACTCGATCACGATGAGGAATCATCTTTATCGAGCAGTGACGAAAAATTCGGCACAGTCGGCGCCGTCGCATTGGATTGCAACGGCAATCTTGCCGCTGGCACATCGACAGGCGGCTTAACGAATAAACGGTACGGACGCGTGGGAGACTCGCCGATCATCGGAGCGGGCACTTACGCCGACAATCGCTCGGTCGCCGTATCGGCAACGGGTATGGGGGAAATGTTCATTCGTATTGCCGCCGCATTCAATACGGCAGCGCAAGTACGATTGCGGCAAATACCGGCCGATCAAGCCGCTGACAACACGCTTGCGGAAATTGCCGCCATCAATGGCACTGGCGGGTTGATCGTAGTGGATGCACACGGCAATTTCGCCATGCGCTTCAATACCAGCGGCATGTATCGCGGCACCATCGGTAACGATGGGATTGCATGGACAGGTATTTTTGCTGAAAATTAGCCGCACGAACAAATTCAGCGACACAATTCACCTAGGAGAAACGATGATTAAAGCCTATGCAGCGCATGAAGCAGGCGGCACACTGCAGCCTTTCGAATACGACCCGGGCCCGCTTGGCATGCACGAGGTTGAAATTGCCGTTGAATATTGCGGCATCTGCCATAGCGATCTCAGCATGCTGCATAACCATTGGGGCATCACCCATTATCCGTTCGTGCCCGGCCATGAAGTGGTCGGCACCGTCGCAGCAAAAGGCGAGCTCGTAAACCATCTGCAATTGGGACAGCGTGTCGGTCTGGGCTGGCACGCCGGTTATTGCATGACTTGCCATAGCTGCCTGTCGGGCGATCACAATCTTTGCAACGATTCCGAGTCGACCATCGTAGGCCGCCATGGCGGTTTTGCCGACAAAGTGCGCGCCAAAGCCGCCAGTGTCGTTGCAATACCCGATTGCATCCCCGCACACAGCGCAGGCCCGCTTTTCTGCGGCGGCATCACTGTTTTTAATCCGCTGCTGCAATTCAATATCCCATCGACCGCCAGCGTAGCCGTGATCGGCATCGGCGGCTTAGGACATATCGCAGTGCAGTTTCTCAATGCGTGGGGTTGCCAGGTTACGGCTTTTACATCAAGCGATGACAAGAAAAAAGAAGCGCTTGCGATGGGCGCGCATCATGTTCTAGATACCCGAAATCCCGCTGAGCTGCGAGCCGCAACCAACCGGTTCGATCTCATTTTATCGACCGTGAATGTACCGCTGGACTGGAATGGCTACCTTGCCACTTTGCGCCCCAAAGGCCGTTTGCATTTCTTGGGCGTAACATTGGAACCGCTGAGTCTCAACGTATTTTCACTAATATCCGGGCAATATTCGGTTTCTGGATCTCCCGTGGGCAGCCCTGCCAATATTCGAACCATGTTGGAGTTTGTAGCCCGACACCGCATCGAACCTATCGTTGAACGCTTCCGTTTCGATCAAGTTAACGAAGCCCTGGCACACTTGGCAAGCGGCAAAGCAAAATACCGAATCGTCTTAACCAATCGATAAAATGGAAGCCAATCTTTTCATCCGCATATCGCCTCAGTCAGCGATCTGACCTCGTCATCAGAATCCTTCAAAATATCGCCTAGCGTCTCCTCATCGGTCAACAAATCGATATTGGCATTAATATCACCGTCCACCTGCCCGGCAGGCAAAACAAAAGGGGATTTAACAGGCGCCAATTGATTGGCAATCAGCAAAGTATCGCCGAGCGAGCTGGGTGGAAACGTTAAATATCCCCTCCACAAATAAACGATACTCTCCAAAACGGCACTCGGTATGGAAAGCGCATGTAAGATGCCCGTTCCGATAACAATTTCGCAATCCAATTCGCTTTCATCTTCCAAATCTTCGTCACTGCCCCATGAACTCGCTATGCTTTCATCGATCAACCCCGGATAATATTTCTCGCGTGCCAACATGTAGAACCAACTGATTTCATGAATCATTCCCGCAAACATAGCCGTTTCCGCATCTTGCTTGGTTACACGGCGCGCAATGACTTGCGCCAATGCAGCCACATAAGCGGAATGCTCCCATAGCTGCGCAACCAGATCGGTTTTGGTCTGCGATCCGGCCAATTGTTGCACTATAATGACCGTTGCCAAATTTCTTACCGTGCGCAAACCAATCAACGTAACCGCCGATCGGACATCGGTAATTTTTCTACCCGTCCGGTTAAAAACGGTAGAATTTGCGATTGCGACCACTTTTGCCGACAACAGCGGCTCTGCTTGTACGATCTTAACCACGGTATCCAAATTACAATCCGGATCTTCGAGCTTACGTTTCGTATTGATCGCCCCGTTAACCGAAGTAGGAAAAATTAATCTTCCTTGCTCTACCTCTTCGGCCAGCACACTCAAGATCGCACTTTTTTCCATCGCATCCTCTTTTCCATTCAACCGTCATGTAAAATCCCATCGCCCAGGATCGATAGATTAAGCGCATTTCGCAACAAGCAATCTCCGGAAGAAAGGCGAAATTTAGGTTATTTATCAGCAAAATGATAAAATTACGCACCCTCCATGCCAATCTTTTGTCTACTTCCCAATAACCACAACCCACTGCCATGACGCACCGTCCCCAATCAACCGCGACCTCAATCGATACGCCCAAGTCCGTTTCTTTTAAGGAGGCATTCTTTTATTGGCTGAAATTAGGCTTTCTCAGTTTCGGCGGACCAGCCGGTCAAATCAGCATGATGCATCAGGAATTAGTGGAGAAACGGCGCTGGATCTCGGAACATCGTTTTTTGCATGCGCTCAATTACACGATGGTATTGCCCGGCCCCGAAGCGCAGCAATTGGCAACGTACATCGGCTGGCTGATGCACGGCACTTGGGGCGGCATCGTGGCTGGCGCCTTATTTGTCTTACCCTCTTTTTTTATTTTAAGCGCCTTGACCTGGGCTTATCTTGTTTTTAACGAAGCACCGATCATTTCCGGCATCTTATACGGTATCAAACCGGCGGTAACGGCAATCGTTGTTTTTGCAGCCTATCGCATCGGCTCGCGTGCACTCAAAAACAACATGCTGCGTGCAATCGCAGCGGCGGCATTCACCGCCATTTTCGCTTTCAACTTGCCTTTCCCTTATATTGTCGCAGCAGCAGCATTGTTCGGTTATTTCGGCTCACACTATAGTCCCGAAAAATTCCGGATCAATACGCATCATGAAGAATCGACAAAGGGTTATGGCCCCGCTGTCATTGACGACAACACGCCGATCCCGGCGCATGCGCGATTTCATTGGAATCGCTTTATCGTATTCGCACTTATCGGATTGGCAATATGGGCAGGGGGATTATCTCTGCTGACCATGCACTATGGCTGGCAAGGCACGTTGACGCAAATAGGATGGTTTTTCACCAAAGCCGCGCTAATGACCTTTGGCGGCGCTTATGCGGTCTTGCCATATGTATATCAGGGCAGTATCGAGCATTATGCATGGCTGCATGCCGCACAAATGATCGACGGTTTGGCGTTGGGCGAAACCACGCCCGGCCCGTTGATCATGATTGTTGCCTTTGTCGGTTTCGTCGCCGGATGGGGTCAAGCGCTTTTTGGCCCCGATCTGCTTCCGCTGGCAGGCATAGCGGGAGCCGGTATTGCCACACTCTTTACATTCTTGCCGTCGTTTCTTTTTATTCTGCTCGGCGGCCCGGCGGTGGAAGCAACTCGTCACGACATTAAATTCACCGCACCGCTCATGGGCATTACTGCCGCAGTAGTCGGCGTAATTCTCAATCTCGCAGTCTTTTTTGCTTACCACGTATTATGGCCGCACGGATTCGGCGCTGAACTCGAATGGCTTGCCCTCTTAATAGGAATCGCAGCCTTTATTGCCTTGTTTAAATATAAGCTGAGCATCATTTCCGTGATTGGCGCTTGCGCTATCGCCGGGTCGATACAATTAGTGTTTACCGGCTACTAAGCCGTATGCCTGTCGACACCGGTCGAAAATTGACCAGGTAATTCACGTATCCGGCTGAAATTTTGAGCAGGAGAATTTAAGAGATGATTACTTGTGTCCGATTTGTTTACAATAGCCATTCTTACGACGCCATTGAGGAAACCGGTCATGCGCAAATTTCTTGTTTTTATGCTTATTTTTCTGGCCTATCCGGCTTTTGCCTGCAACAGTGCTTTGCTCGATCAGGATTTTCGCAAGCTGGCGTCGCTCGATACAGTGAATTTATGCGATGCCTATTCCGACAAGGTGTTGCTGGTGGTCAATACCGCGAGCAAATGCGGTTATACGCCGCAGTACGACGGTTTGGAAAAATTGTACGAGCAGTACGAAAAACAGGGATTGGTCGTACTCGGCTTTCCTTCGAACGATTTTCTCGGACAAGAACCCGGCACCGAAGCGGAGATTCAGGAATTCTGCCATCTTACTTACGGGGTTAAATTCCCGATGTTTGAGAAAACCGTGGTCAAGAAAGGCCACGCCCATCCTTTCTATCAGCAACTGGCTGAATTATCGGGCACTTATCCGACGTGGAATTTCCACAAATACTTGATCGGCCGCGATGGCAGGTTGATCTCGCAATTCAGTCCGCATACCGCGCCTTCCGATCCGGCGCTGGTATCCGCCGTCGAAGCGGCGTTGCAATCTCAATGAGCATACTCGCCATCGTCGCCTTATCGCTGATTTCCGGTTTGATTATCGGCGCCGGTGTCAATGCGGATATGATTCTGCCCGTCGCCGCATGTACGGCGGCTGTATTATTCGTGAATCGGAATAAAATAGCCGCACGCGCATCCGAGCAAACGCCGGTCGATGCACAATCCTGCGATTTACCTGTTGAAAACTGTCATACCTGGCCCGCGTTGAATCGATTCGTCCATACCGTTGCGGGAGAATGTTATCGCGATGCAATCAATCGGCTGATACAGGAAAGCGCCGTCGGCAACACCGCCTGGAAAGCGTATTTGATACCCGAGCACGACAATCCTTACGACAGCAAAGCGGTACGAATCGACATCAATCGCAGAACCGTCGCACGCTTGAGTCTCGAAGAATCGCGCAGCTTCCGCCATCGCTTGACTGAAAACGGATTAACCGACCAAATCACGGCTTGCAACGCAACAATCGTCAGCGGCGAAAACAGCGCGCGATACACCATTCACCTGGATATCGAGCCGCTCGCGTTTTATGAATTACCGTGGATAGCCGGATAACAACCTACCATGCGCGCCGTTTTTCTCGATTTCGGTTCCGTTACCCGTAACGACATGGATTGCTCGGCGCTTGAGCGCACCATCGCGCCTTGGCGGTTTTATCACAACTCGGCCGAAGAAGAAGTCTCCGCTCGCATCCGGCAAGCGGAAGTTATCGTCAGCAACAAAGTATTTATCGGCCGCGAAGCGATACAAGCGGCGCAACGTTTGCGATTAATCTGTGTGGCCGCCACAGGTTATAACAATGTCGATCTCATTGCGGCGGCAAAGCGGCATATTCCAGTTTGCAATGTTCGCGGTTACGCCACGCCTTCCGTGGCGCAGCATGTGTTTATGCTGATGCTCAATCTGGCGCGTCATTTTGTGGATTATCGGGAATTGGTCAAGAATGGCGGCTGGCAAGCCAGTCCATTTTTTTGCCCCTTGGATTTCGGCATCCAGGAACTATCGGGCAAAAAACTGGGCATTATCGGTTTCGGCGAACTGGGCAAAGCAGTTGCGCACATTGCGCACGCCTTTTCCATGCACGTTTTGATCGCCGATCATAAAAATCAGCCGCCGCGCCCTGGCCGAATCGCATTCGACCATGTGTTGCAACAAGCGGATTTTATTACCCTGCATTGCCCGCTATCACCGGACACACAACAGTTGATTGGCCGCAGAGAATTCGAATTGATGAAACCGTCCGCTTATTTGATCAATACCGCGCGCGGCGGGTTAATCAACGAGGCGGATTTGCTTGAATACCTGCACAACAAACGTATCGCGGGTGCGGCTATCGATGTGATCCAAGGCGAACCACCCCAGCAAGACAATTTGATTCTGCGGCGACAACTGGGGAATTTGATCGTGACACCGCATATCGCCTGGGCCAGCAAGGAATCCCGGCAACGCCTGCTGGATCAATTGGCGGGCAATATCGAAAATTTCTTCGCACACAAACCTTTTAATCAAATCCTGGATGCTCTGGAAAAGCATTGACAGATTATCAGCTCATGCTTCAAGTCAATCTTTGGCGAAATTCGTACTGCACCTCGGCGCCACGATCGTCATCACATCGCCGACATCCATGTGCAGCAACTTGGCGATGTCTTCGTAATCGTCGGGCAACGCGGCATCGTCCCAGCCGTTAGCGGAATGTCTGACCAAATTGACGGCCAGCACGACGTTACGCACGCGCTGCTGCTTCGCATGATCATCATCCATCAAGGTCATCAGTAATTTCGGCAGCTTCCACTTTGCCGCCAGCTCGAGCTGCAAATGATGCAATGAAAATCCAAAAACCTGCTCTTGCGCCGCAACACTGCGCAACGATTTATCCTGTTGTTGCAATTTCTTGACCGCCAGCATTTCTTTTGGAGAAAAGCACCACATCAGCAATTCGGCAATATCGTGCAATAACGTTGCGATTCGAATTTCCTCGAAATGCAGATCGTGCAACCGGACAGCCCAATCGAATGCATAATTCGATGCGGTTTGCGCACGATGCGCAGCTTTCAATAAATGAACCAGCGCCCCCATATTGTCGCGCCCCAACACCTCTTCAACCAAGGGCTTGGCTTCGACCTTTTTGAAAGTGGTTTCAAATCCCAGCATCATCACGATTTGCTCCACTTCCATCACCTCATGTTCCTGGCTGCGATGCTTATGCGCTTGCATATAGCGCAGCAGCTTGACGGACATGAGCGGATCGTTTTTGACGGCATTCGAGAAACTGCGCGCATTCAGATGATCTTCATCCTGTGCAAGCAGTTGCAGGTTACGTGCAGTTTGCTTGAGTACCGGAATTTCCGCGTTGGTAAGAAAACTTACCCACTCCGATAAACTCCTTTGACCTGTTTGCGACATTTTGAACCCCCGGGAAATTTCCTGATGAGCGTTCTACGACATTTCACGATAAACCTTGAGGAAACAATGAACTACTTCTATCGATGCAAACCGGCCGCGAAACGATAAACTCAGAATAATTTCTAGTATTTCACTAACAGAACAATTTGTTACAAGAATAACCGTGCCAACTCAATGCCGGGATCTTCGGCGCGCATAAACGCCTCACCGACAAGAAAAGCATTAACGCAATTGGCACGCATCAACGCAACGTCGTCCGGGGCATGAATCCCGCTCTCGGTTACGACGATTCGATGGGGCGGAATTCGATCGAGCAATTCCAATGTGGTATTGAGCGTGGTTTCAAAGGTTCGCAAATTGCGATTGTTGATGCCGATCAACGGCGTCGCCAGTTGCAATGCGAGCTTCAGTTCATCGGCATCGTGCACTTCGACCAGAACCGCCATGCCGAGCGAATGCGCCAATGTTTCAAGTTCCTCCATGCGTGCCAATGCGTGAGAATCTCCATCCGATTCCATCAGGAAGGCGCTGACGATCAATAAAATACAATCCGCATTCATTGCACGCGCTTCGGCGACTTGATAATCTTCCAACAAAAAATCCTTGCGCAAAACCGGCAATGAACACGCAGTGCGAGCTTGTTGCAAGTATTCCGGGCTACCTTTAAAAAATTGCTGGTCGGTCAACACCGAAAGGCACGCTGCACCGTGCTTGGCATAGGTTTGCGCGATCTGCGCCGGAATGAATTCAAAACCCTTTCCGTCGATTCGTCCGCGCAGTAACCCTTTGCTTGGACTCGCTTGTTTGATTTCGGCAATCACTGCGGATTGTCCGGCGGCGATTTTATTGCGGATTGCCGCAGTGAAATCGCGCGCCGGTGCTGCCGATTTCGCCTCCTGCAGCAGCAATTCATATGATTTTTCCGCTTTGGCAGCAGCGATTTCTTGTTTCTTGACGTTAAGGATTTTTCTGAGAATGTCTGACATTGACGTTAGCTGGAATGACGATGGGTAAATGCGGCCAATTGTTGCAGTTTCTCGCGCGCCGCACCACTTTCGATGGCTTCTCGCGCTTTTTCGACACCTTGCTCCAGCGTATCGGCTACACCCGCTGTGTAAATTGCCGCGCCTGCATTCAGTAATACGATATCGAGTGCCGCTCCCGCAACATTATCCAGCACCGACAGCAACATTGTTTTGGCTTGTTCGCTATCGGCAACCCGGATGGTTTCGATGGCAGCCGACTTGAGGCCGAAATCTTCCGGACGGATGATGTAACCGGTGACTATGCCATTTTTCAATTCGCCGACATGCGTTTCGCCGGAAATCGTAATCTCATCCAAGCCGTCGCTGCCATGAACGACCAGCACATGCCGACTGCCCAATCGCTGCAGCACATGCGCCAGAGTCTGTACCAAATCTTCGCTAAAAACGCCCAGCACTTGCCGCTTGGCAGCGGCGGGATTGGTTAGCGGCCCGAGAATGTTAAATAAGGTTTTGACGCCCAGTTCCCGCCGTACCGGCGCGG
Organism: Nitrosomonas sp.; assembly: GCA_023257295.1. Classification (GTDB taxonomy): domain Bacteria; phylum Pseudomonadota; class Gammaproteobacteria; order Burkholderiales; family Nitrosomonadaceae; genus Nitrosomonas. The sequence continues at coordinate 14,452 of JALRCN010000077.1, forward strand.
CATGTTTCATCGCGGCATGGTAATTAGGCGCGAACATGAAGCCGACACCGATCTCACCAATACATTGCGCAACCTGTTGCGGCGTTTGATTCAAATTGACGCCGAGCGCTTCCAGCACGTCCGCGCTGCCCGATTTGCTTGAAACCGAACGCCCGCCATGCTTGGCGACGCGCCCGCCCGCAGCGGCAACGACAAAAGCGGAAGCCGTGGAAATATTGAACGTATGCAGCGAATCGCCGCCAGTACCGCAAGTGTCGACCAAATGCGTATCGTCGGCGACATCGACTTTAGCGGCGAATTCGCGCATGACCTGCGCACCGGCGGCAATCTCGCCGACGGTTTCCTTTTTCATGCGCAAACCAACGATAATCGCGGCAATGAGAACCGGCGAAACCTCGCCTTGCATCACTTGCCGCATCAACGCAACCATATCGTCGTGCACGATTTCCTGATAGGCGACGATGCGCTGCAATGCGTGCTGGGGTGTCATGCTGAGATTGTTATGCGGTTTGCTTCAGAAAATTCTCGAGCATGTCGCGGCCGTGCTCGCTCAGAATCGATTCCGGATGAAATTGAATGCCCTCGATGGCGCGTGTCTTATGACGCAACCCCATGATTTCGCCATCTTCCGTCCATGCGGTAATTTCCAAACAATCGGGCAATGTCGCACGCTCCACCACCAACGAATGGTAACGCGTCGCGATAAACGGATTCGGTAAATTACGGAACACGCCTTGATTGTTGTGAAAAATCGGCGATGTCTTGCCATGCATCAATTGCTTGGCATGCACCACCTTGCCGCCAAACGCTTGCCCGATGCTCTGATGCCCCAGACAAACGCCCAATACCGGAATATCCCCGCTGAATTGACCGATCACAGATAACGAAACCCCCGCCTCATTCGGTGTGCAAGGGCCGGGGGAAATCACGATCCGTTCCGGTTTCAATTCGGCGATCTTTTCCAGCGTGATTTCATCGTTCCGGTACACGGCAACCTTCTCTCCTAGCTCAGCAAAATACTGCACTAGGTTATAGGTAAAGGAGTCGTAATTATCGATCATGAGCAGCATAGTGATTATGTCAATGTAGATTCGCTGATGGTTTGAATATTTCTCTCAAGACGGCACGGGCCATGTCGTAAATGCGTGAAATTTTACCAGATATGGATGCGTCGAGAAAAACGGCACCGTATTTTATATCATCGCGCCATTCTCAATCCGTAATAATCCGATACTTTGGAAAAATCTTCCAACACAAAAACCGGGTCCGGGGTGGGATAGGTCGGCAGCCAGAATGTCGCCACATCCAACGCACCGGAAGCAGTGCGGGCCGCTGTATGATAAAAACCCCATAACAGCCCTTCGGGAAAACCCACGATGAAGTTGTCGTTTTTTTCAATCCATAGCCCGATATTTTTCGGCAATTCCATCCACCCTGTCGCGACATTGGCTATGCCGCTTAAAATCTTCATGCCAGCCCTGCTGGAATAAACATCGGCCGTTATTTCCTCGCGCGCTTGCACATGGCACGAAAAAATAAAAAACAACAACGGAACAACAACCCATCTTGCTGTAACTTTCATGGCATTCCTCCTTTTCTTCATAGACACCGGATCAATCCGCCTTCATCTTACAATCAATTTCAAAATAATAACATAGCGTACTATTGACCGTTAAAGACGATCAACTTAAAACCGATCGCCGCCGCCCGCAACTTTCAATAACCCGATAACTTTCCGGCTATCCGTAATTTGAATCGTTCATTTATGCGTTAAAATAGCGTTATGGTCTTCTTCAGGATTCTATTTTAACCTCGTCTTTGTGCATACTTGCGCCCCATAAACCCGATGCGTTATCTGCAACAATCGTGAATCCGTAGACGCTCCACATTACTACCGACAAAAAATACCCAACTTAAAGGTGTACGCAATGATTTTTAACGATTTAACCAAAACCAAACATAAGTTATTCATTCTGCTGGCCATCGTCGCCGGTCTGTCGATGCCGATGGCGCAAGCGGCCGGCGAAAACGAATCTGAGTTTCTCAAAGCCGCATTCTCCGGCAAAGCGGAAGCCATCAAACCATTGCTGGAAAAAGGCGTCAACGTCAATCATCAAAACGAAATGGGGTTTACCGCGCTCATTATCGCCTCTCAGTTCGGTCACGCCGACATCGTCAATCAGTTATTGGAAAACAATGCGGACGTAAATATTAAAAATGCGGGCGATGCTACTGCATTAACCATCGCGGCCAAAAAAGGATATACCGACATCGTCAATGTGCTACTGGCCAAAGGAGCGGATATCAACGCGCAAACCACCGACGGCATTACGGCATTGATGCTGGCCATCCAAAACGGACATGAGTCGATTGTGGATACTCTATTGGAAAAAGGCGCCGATATTCATTTGCAAACCAAGGAAAAACTAACGGCGCTGATCGTTGCCGCTTTGGATGGCAGAGCCGGCATCGTCGACAAACTTCTGGCCAGAGGCGCGAAAATCGATGCGCAAGCCGTCGACAATACCACGGCGCTGTATATGGCCGCACGAAATGGACACACGGCGATCGTCGAAACCTTATTGGCTAAAAACGCGCCGATAGATGTAGCGGCGATTAACGACACTACACCGTTATTCATCGCCGCACAAAATGGGCATATCGATATCGTCAATATCCTATTGGCAAAAAACGCCAAAGTGGACGTGAAAGACAAAAATGACGCAACGCCACTGACCCTAGCCGCCTTGATCGGTAACGCCGAGGTGGTAAAAACATTGATCAAGCACGGCGCCGCCGTCGATCACAAAGCCAAAAACGGCTTTACGCCGCTGATTCTGGCAGCACAAAACGGCCATGCGCCCGTCATTGAAGTCCTGCTGGAGAACGGCGCAAAAATCGACCTGCAAAACGACGATGGCGTTACTGCATTGATGTGGGCAGGCTTGCACGATCATGCCGATGCAATCAATGTGCTGCTTGCAAAAGGCGCTGACAGGACGATAAAAAGCAATACCGGAAAAACAGCGGCGGAAATCGCCAAAGACCCCGCTATCGTCGAATTGCTACAAGCAACTGCGAAATAATTCCACACAATCCGATGAATTCGATACCGCAACATCAGCACCGGCCATCCCAAAAGTGCTGGGTGTTTGCGCATCGCGGCGCCAATCGGGAAGCGATGGAAAATACCTGCAGCGCTTTCGATAAAGCGTTGCAATACGCCGTTGACGGCATCGAAACCGACGTACAGCTTAGCCGCGATGAAATCACGGTGTTATGGCACGATCGTTTTCTCAATAAAATCGGCTTGAACGATAAGCACATCGACGATTTCGATTATGCGCAATTGCAATCGATGATTCATCCGGCATCGCCCGGCGAAAGCATCATGGCGCTGCACGATTTTCTGACCGCCTACCGGACTCGCTGCCGCTTGCTGATCGAAATCAAAAATCGCGATTGGGAACCGGAAGCCCGTCATCAAATAAAAATGCGCCAAACGCTCGATGCAATCGGAAAAAATCAAGACCGGCGCATACTGGTTTCCTCTTTCCATCTGGCAAGCTTGACATACGCTCACCGGCATCGACCGGATTTTCCGCTGATTTATAATTTCGAACGCGATCAGACCATCGGCGATGCGCGCGCTTTACTGAACACGCACAACTTTCTGTACGGATTTTGCTTGCCGATCCAAAGCATCGATCAAGCCATCGCCGATTTATTGCGCGATCATGGCAAATGCATCGGCGTATATACCTGCAACAGCGATGCCGAAATCAACCGGGCGCTACAGTTCGATGTCGATATTTTGATCAGCGACGTGCCCGATAAGGCGTTGATGCTGCGCGATCGATGAAACGGGATCTCGCAGCCCTGGCGTCTCAACCCTTCGATGTTCTGATTTGCGGCGGCGGCATTTACGGCGCTTGGACAGCATACGATGCCGCATTGCGCGGACTCAAAGTAGCCGTCGTCGAACAAAACGATTGGGCCAGCGCCACGTCGTCGGCATCGACCAAGTTGATCCACGGTGGCTTGCGTTACTTGGAAACTTTCGACTTCAAACTGGTGCGCAAATCGCTCAAGGAACGAACCATGCTGTTGCACGTTGCGCCACACCGTGTATGGCCGCTTCGCTTCGGGGTGCCGGTGTTTGCGCAGCAGCGCATCAACCGCTTGCAATTGAAACTCGGGCTCTCAGTCTATGACTACTTCGCAGGCGACAACGATCCGACGCTGCACCACCGCTATTTCGATACCCGACAATTCAGCGTGCGCTTTCCCGCACTGACCATAACCGATTTGAAAGGCGGCTTTACCTATACTGATGCGCAAACCGACGATGCTCGTTTGGTGCTGGAATTAATTTCCGGCGCATCGTCGACCGGTGCTTGCTGCGTCAATTACTGTCGGTTGACACAAGTTTTAGAAACAAACGGAAAGGCCGATGCCGCAATGATCCGCGACCGGTTGACGCAAACGGAATACCGGGTCGATGCCAAGCAAATCGTTTTCACCACCGGGCAGTGGCTCGCAAACAATGCACAAAGCCAGCAATGGTGCCGTTTTGCCAAAGGCGTCCATCTGGTCATGCCGTCAATTGCACAAAACGAAGCGCTGCTATTGACCGCACCGTCCGATGGCCGGGTATTTTTCATGATCCCGTGGTACGGTCTGACATTGCTGGGCACCACCGATACCGGCTTCACCGGCGACGCAGAGCATGTTTCGGTTGAAAGCGGCGACATCGATTATTTACTCACCGCAGCCAATAGTTATCTGAAAAAACCGTGGATGCGAAACGATATTATCGGCAGCTTTGCCGGTGTCAGAGTTTTCAAGCACAGCTCGCAAGGAAGTTCCGCACAATCGCCGTCAAAGATAAGCCGCGATTGGGGGCTAAAAACCGCACCCAACGGCGTGCACTACGCCATCGGCGGAAAAATCACATCATCGCGGCAGGATGCCGCACAGATTGTCGACACCGTATGCGCACAATTGGATGTTCCGGCACCTTGCGCCACGCTGAATCGGCCGTTTCCCTGGGCACCTTGCGAAGATTTTCCGACATGGCACGAGCATGTGCAAACACAAGCGGTGCGATTAGGCGTCGATGCGGAAAGCGCGCAATGGCTGGTGCGTCGCCATGGCACACAAATTCATCGGATTCTTCAGCACATCGAAACGGGATCGGATTCGGCGCAGCGTATTGTGCCATCGCTGCCGTTTATCGACGCCGACTTGATTCACTGCGCCGTCACCGAAATGACAGTCCATCTGGACGATTTACTGCGCCGCCGCTTGCCGATCTTGATTCTAGCCAAACTAAACGACGATGCCATACGCCAAATCGCGCAACGCGTAGCCTCCCCGCTCCACTGGGATAACTCGCGCATCGAGCAGGAAATCGCGCGCTGCGCCCGTTATCGGAATCCATCATGATTGCGGCTATCGCTCTCGATCTCGGCTCGACGTCGATCAAAGCCGCATCGGTCGACGTTCACGGCGAGTTACAGTCACTGATTGCCAAACCCGCACCCGACATGCACCGCCACGACGGGCGTTATGAATGCAGCGCGCTCGATTATGCCGAAACCGCCGAGCAAGTGCTCGACGCGTGCATGGCGCATAGCACCGAAAAACTGCCGCTGGGTTTATGCAGCCAACGCTCATCCTTTCTGATCTGGAATCAGGCAACCGGCATGCCGTTAACCCCGCTCATTTCATGGCAGGACGACCGGGGCAAGAGCAGTTGCGAGCGCCTGCGGGCATCCACGGACACAATTCGCACACTGACCGGTTTGCAGTTAACGCCCTATTACTTCGCGCCAAAGCTCAGTGCATTGCTGCGTGAAAATCCGGATTGGCGGGAGAAATTAATCAAACGCGATTGGATGGCGGGCACGCTGGATACTTTTCTGATCTGGCGTTGGACCGGCAAACGGCATTTCATCACCGATACCTCGATGGCCGCCCGTACGCTATTGATGGATATTCATACGCAGCAGTGGTCGGACGAATTGTGCACGCTTTTCGATATTTCGCGAGGAACCTTGCCGCATATAGTCTCATCGGCAGATTTAAACCTGCGATTAAACAACGGCCTGACACTGCAAGCCAGCGTCGGCGATCAATCCGCAGCGCTGATCGCAAGCTTGGGCAAAAACCGAGATGAAGCGCTGGTCAATTTAGGCACCGGCGGTTTTGTCATCCGCGCGCTCGCTGAAAACGAAGCGGCATTCAACGGTTATTTACACACGCTGGCTTATCGAGCCGGGAAACAACCGGCGCAATTTGCCATTGAAGGCACGCTCAATTCCATCGCCCCCGCGCTTGCCGGTTATCCGGTCGGCAATTGCCGCTTTGAGAACTTGGCCAGCCATCGGATTTTCTGTCTCGCCGAACCCAGCGGCCTGGGTGCGCCTTATTTCCGCAGCGACTGGGGCATGCATTTTTCTCAACCCGTCACTGGCTTAACCCGGCAACACATCGCCGCGTTGCTGCTCGAAGCGATTGTTTTTCGGATTGCGCGCATCTTGGAAGAATTCCATCGCCATGCGCCATTAACCCGCGCTTATCTATCCGGGGGATTATCCGAATTAGCTTGCCTGCAGCAGGGCATCGCACAATGCGCCGGTTTGCCGGTTTATTATTTGACGCAAAAAGAAACCAGCTTGCAGGGCGCCGCTATTCTTGCTTCCGACTTTCGCATAAACCCGCAACGGCAAGCGCAGCGAATCGATATTCCCAAACAAAATGCCGCCTTGACCGAGAAATACCGCGATTGGAAAACTTGGCTCGACGATTTACTCCGTGCGGATAATCAACAAAAAAACTAGCCTGATAAATAATCAATCCTGTAAAATTCGCCCCGCGAGTATCGCTCACAAAAATTCATTGCACCATCGCATGATATCAACCGCATAGCGCGCCGCTCATCCGGTTGCCTATGTTTAACATTTCAAAAAAGGAAATCTATGACAACCAATATACCCGGCTATACCTGCGGCACCGCTGCCATAGCGAAATCTCCCGTATCGATGGATGATTTTGCAAAACTGAAACAAGCCACGCTGTTTGGCGACGACGATGTGCGTTACTTGAAAATGTCGCACGACGTGCTGAAAGATCAAGTCGAGCAAATCCTGGATGTATGGTACGGCTTCGTCGGCTCCACACCGTTCCTGCTGCACTATTTCACCAATGCAGCCGACGGCAGTCCCAACATGGATTATCTGGGTGGTGTGCGCAAGCGCTTCGGGCAATGGATTCTGGATACATCCAACGCCGAATACAACCAAGATTGGCTCAATTATCAGCACGAAATCGGATTGCGTCATCACAGCACAAAGAAAAACGCCACGGATAACGTTAAATCGGTGCCGATCATCCATGTTCACTATATTTTTGCGCTGCTGATCCCGATCACCACCACGCTGCGCCCGTTCCTGGAAAAAGGCGGTCATTCGCGCGACGACGTGGATCGCATGCAAGATGCATGGCGCAAATCCGTGTTGATGCAAGTGATTCTATGGTCGCAACCTTACATTAAATCAGGCGAATTCTAATCATGCGCCGGAGAGCGGGAATACCGCTCTCCACTCGCCGCTTACGCTTACTCACACACTGAAAAACCGCCGATCCATGCACCTCTCGATCGTCATTCCCGCTTTTAACGAAGAGCAGCTGATCCTAGAGTGCCTCAATTCCATTCGCGAATCGGTCAATGCACATCGAAAACCGGGCTTCACGCACGAAGTCATCGTTGTCGACAACAACTCAACCGACAAAACTGCGGAACTGGCAATGCAAGTCGGCGCTAACGTTGTATTTGAGCCGATCAACCAGACCGTCAAGAAGAGGCAAAAAGCTTTCGCCAGGAACACCAAAAGCGAATTCAACGCCTTGACGAACCAGGGCATTGGCTAAGATCTTGCCACCATGCATTAAGGTTGACGAGTGATTCATGCCCATTCCTTTACAGAT
>JALRCN010000101.1 GCA_023257295.1 Nitrosomonas sp.
CCTGACGATCCAGTAAAGTTAAGCGGGTGCGTTTATGTATGTTCATCTACAGTATTCTCCCAAATACTGTAAACAACGCTAGAAATTCTTACAATTAATCGTTTTTCAGAGAGTAATTACCGGCAACATGCTATAGTCTCGAATTGTGACGAGTTCACAAGTGCAGTACTTTTTAAATAAATTTTAAGGATGTTCCCGTAAATGAAACTTTCAGCATTTTTAGTTGTAACATTTTTAGCACTAACTTTAGTTGCTTGTGGCAAACCAACCGCGCCGGAAAGCGCAAGTTCCGACAACTACGGAACTACACATGAAGGTAAGCCGGCTGAAGGTCGTAATGAGCTTGAAGAATAGTTTAGAAGCTATTTTAAACTATCATTATCAGTGCCTTAACTGATTAAGTGACACCCTGTAGGATCTGTAGTTTGTTCCTACAGGTGCTTTAAGCAATCAGAGAATCCAATAGTTGATCCTTGTTTTTCATTTTAAGAAAACCGTTTAATACTCGATTTTAGCCATTTCCCACCCTCTCTTCTCATTCACAGCAGCAAGCAGTACAAGACCGAAGATAAAAAACACCAGCGTGCTGAGTAACGCAACTCGGTGATCTCCCGCAAACAAATAAATCATTCCGCCATACGTCAACGGCCCTATGATTGCCGATAGTTTGGTTGCCAATCCCCACAACCCGAAAAACTCGCCTTGACGCCCTTGCGGGGTAAATTGTCCGACCAGCGCACGTCCGGCCGATTGCGCGCCGCCCAACGCAGTACCGATCAGATTGGCGGCGATCCAGAACAGGAATTCGTCGACGGCAAAGTAAGCGCACAAAATCGCCGCGATCCAGATCAACAGCGTCACCGCAATGCAGCGTTTCGAGCCGATGCGGTCTTGCAGGTGGCCGAACAGGAATGCTCCGACGGCGGCCGTGACGTTGACCACCATGATCAGCATAATGGTGTCTTGGGTTTTGAATCCCATCACCTCTTGCGCATACACCGCCGCCAGCACAATGACAATATAAATCCCGGCGTAATAACTGGTCAGTGACGCCAAAAAGTGGAACAAATCGGTATGCTGGCGCGCTTGCTGCCAGGTTGCTTGCAGTCGGGTGAAACCTTCGCGTACCGCCGTTGCGCTGTCAAACGAAGCGGTCACATCAACCCGCTCGCGCAGCCACAGCAACGTCGGCAACGCGGCCAATCCGAATAGCGCCGCCACGATCAGATTGGTCACCGGCACGTAATCGGCAGCTTCCAACCCCTGAGCTTCGGCATAGGTGACATATACCAGGCACAGCACCAGTGCCAGCAAACCGCCGAAATAGCCGAGTGCCCAGCCATAACCGGAGAGCCGCCCCATCGTCTCCGGCGTGCTGATTTCGGGCAAAAAAGCCGCGATCAGATTCTCACCGCTGGAAAACATGAACGTCGCCAGAATCATCAGCACCACCGCCAACGCGATGTCACCCGGCCCGGCGAAATACAACAGCGCGGTAAACACCACGCAACCGACAGTGGTGGCCGTCAGAAAGCGTTTTTTCGCGCCGGAATAATCGGCAATCGCACCCACCACCGGCGCACTCAACAATACCAGCGCGTTGGAAACCGCGATCGCCAGCGTCCAGATCAGCGTCGCATCACCGCTGCCGTGCTCTGCGGCGATCACGCCGACGAAATACGCATTGAAAATGGCGGTCAGAATGACCGTGGTAAAACCGGAATTGGCGAAATCGTACATGCACCACGCGAAACGCTCGCGGCGCGTGGCGGGTTCGCTCGAATGGAAGGGCGATGCCATTAACTGCGGCTATTTACCGACCATCCGCTCCGGCACCACCCAGGCATCGAATTGTTCTGCTGTGACATAACCGGTCGCAATTGCGGCGGCTTTCAGCGTGGTGCCTTCGCGGTGCGCCTTCTTGGCGATCTCGGCGGCCTTGTCGTAGCCGATATGCGGATTCAATGCAGTGACCAGCATTAGCGAGTTGTGCATCAACGCGTCGATGCGCTCGACATTGGCCTCGATGCCGACCGCGCAATGTTCGTTGAAACTCACCATGGCATCGGCAAGCAGGCGCACGCTTTGCAGGAAATTGTGAATGATCAGCGGCTTCATCACGTTCAATTCGAAATTACCGAGCGCGCCGCCCATGTTGATCGCGACATCGTTGCCCATCACCTGGCAGCACACCATCGTCATCGCTTCCGATTGCGTTGGATTGACCTTACCCGGCATGATTGAACTGCCCGGCTCGTTCTCGGGAATGCGCAACTCACCGATACCGCAACGCGGCCCGGACGCAAGCCAGCGGATATCGTTGGCGATTTTCATCAATGATGCGGCCAATGTTTTCAACGCGCCGTGCGCGTGCACCAAGGCATCGTTGCTCGCTAATGCTTCAAATTTGTTCGGTGCAGTGACAAACGGTAAACCGGTCAGGCGCGACAATTCGGCGGCGACGCGCGCGGCGAATTCCGGGTGCGCATTCAAACCGGTGCCCACTGCCGTGCCGCCCAGCGCCAGTTCACACACATGTGGCAACGCCGCTTCGACATGGCGCAGCCCGTGATCCAGTTGCGCCACATAACCGGAAAACTCCTGCCCCAATGTCAACGGTGTCGCATCCTGCAAATGCGTGCGGCCGATTTTGACAATTGCATCGAAGGCTTGCGCTTTCGCCGCCAAGGTTTCGCGCAATTGCCGTATCGCCGGAAGCAACCGCTGCTGCAATTCCTGCACCGCCGCGACATGCATCGCGGTCGGGAACACGTCGTTGGACGATTGACCCTTGTTGACCTCGTCGTTCGGATGCACCTTGCGATCTGCGCCGCGCCCGCCGCCGAGAATCTCCGACGCCCGGTTCGCCAATACTTCGTTCACGTTCATATTGGTCTGCGTGCCGGAACCAGTCTGCCACACCACCAACGGAAATTGATCGTCGAAATTTCCGGCGATCACCTCGTCAGCAGCCTCGATGATCGCCGCCGCACTGGCGGCATTGAGCAACCCCAGATCATGATTGACCTTGGCGGCGGCGCGCTTGACCTGTGCCAACGCATGGATCAGCGCCACCGGCATGCGTTCGCCGGAAATCTTGAAATTTTGCAGCGAGCGCTGCGTCTGCGCGCCCCACAATGCGGCGGCGGTCACCTCGACCACGCCCATGGTGTCTTTTTCTTCGCGGGTTTGCATGGGTAATTACCTCACTAAATGGGATGAATTGGGGGTGACAGGGTCGCGATTTTGTTCAGATCAAACCGCTCTTCAATACGCGAGTTGATCCAAGGTAATACCCATCGCTACGGCGGCTTTCTCAAGGGTTGCTTTACGCGGGCGTTTGGCCGCTTCGATCTGTGCGTAACCCGCTTGCGTAATCCCCATGCGTTTAGCCATTTCCTCTTGCGTCAGCATCAGGTATTCGCGCCAAGCGGCGAGCATGCTGACTTCATTCATGATGCGCTTGCCGACAACCTCGTTGGGGATCATGCCCGGACGTACTACGCCGGGCAGTTTGACAAACTCGGCATAAGGCACGACGACAAAAGCCGGTTTTCCGTTGCTATCCAGGATGGTTTGGTAATTAATAAGTGCGCTCATCGCGTTTTTTCACCTCTTCAATATCAATAACGTGAATGCTACCGTCAAACTCGAAAAACACCCAGTAATTACCAACCCGCAATCGGTAACTATATTCATGATTGGTGAGTTTCTTGACACCCTGGCAATCCGGAAAATGAACCAGCGACTGGACTTCAGTAAAAATTCTTTTGCGTACGGCGGCAGCCTTGATTTTCTCAATCTGCTTAAGTGCTTTGGGTTTCCAGTCAATATCGTTCACACATATTATTATAAGCTTAGAATAAGTTTTTTAACAAAAATATAAGAATTCGTATCTTTGTGAAACTTTATTTCTTGAAATTCTGCAGTGAGCGCTGCGCCATCTTCAATGGTGTAAGAATTTCTAGCGTTGTTTACAGTATTTGGGAGAATGCTGTAGATGAACATACATAAACGCACCCGCTTAACTTTACTGGATCGTCAGGAAATCTGGCGGCTCTACCAAACCCGAATCTGGAAGGT
>JALRCN010000093.1 GCA_023257295.1 Nitrosomonas sp.
ACATAGGCGAATTGCTCAAGCTCGTCATTGGAGCGCGCCAATTCCGCAACCTGCTCTTCCATTTTTTGTTTCATTTCCTTGTATTCGGTCACTTCGGTATGGATCCCGGCGTATCGATAGGAAATACCTGCGGCGTCCAGAAAAGGCATAATCGTGGTATTTGTCCAATATATGGAACCGTCTTTTGCGCGATTTCTAAATTCCCCTTTCCAGATTTTGCCTTGGGTAATGGTGTGCCACATTTCGCGTATGAATGCTTCCGCATGATAATTTGAATCGATCATTCGGATATTGCCGCCTATCAATTCTTCAGCGGTGTATTTGGAAATCTCGCAGAATTGGTTATTGACGTATTCTATCTTGCCATCCTTATCGGTGATGGCAATGCTGACGTGCTCATCGAGCAAGCGCTCGGTCACGGTTATTTCTTTTCTCGGCAAGGCGGAAAAATGTTCCCGCTCCAACCATACGCCGATATCATTGGCTATATTCTGCAGCAAGCTGACATCTTCGTCATTGCTCCAACCGTTAAACCGATCGGCGTCATAACATAAGCACACTTGCCCGCAAGATTGCTCATTGGCAATCACGGGCACCGAAAGTTTATGCAGCGACGCCAAATTGCATTCGCCCAGCGTATAGCGCTCGCCGTTAATTTCGATCATCGGAAAAACATTTCCGTAAGCACTCCATGCGGATCGCATACTTTCGAGAAGCTGCTGGCATAGGTCGGGCATCGAATGATGCCTGAGCATTTTCCGAGGAATTTCATAAAGACATGCCAGCTTATTTATTTTTTTTTTCAACTTCGCTCATCCGCACCTCCGGCGATTGCGGTTCGGGTGTTTTTGTTGCCGGTGCCGCAATCCGGTTTCGCTGGATAAACGAAGGCGCGACCGGATGCCCCCATTCGCGTTTTATTATCCATATCGATGATAAACAATACCTTTGCGAGCCATTTTTTGTTCTTAATCATTTATCCGCATCAGCACAATCCATGGCGAGGGATAGTATTCGTCTTGACGCCTAAAAACCATAGGAATATTCCTATTTCAGGTGCGATTTTTGATAGTATCGTTATTAATCA
>JALRCN010000116.1 GCA_023257295.1 Nitrosomonas sp.
TGCTCGTTTCATTAACTTCTACAATACCGTCAAACCTCATAAGGGTTTGAATAATGCTACTCCTTATGAAATACTCAACGCTTATTTTAATCAACCTCTCTGTAAACAACCCTGAGATTTCTTACAGACTGAAAAAATGCACGCGTCCTAAACCGATATTCAGCCTGCCCTTAAGCGCGGCTCAAAATTCGGGATCCAGCAAAAACGGTTTACGGGATGCGCCAAAGATTTCATAATGCCGCTTTTTCTAAAAAAACGCTGAATTATTCGCCGGAATGATAAATTCAGAATAAATCAGCGTTTCCCTAATTTCTGAATGGACAAACAAACCAATGGCGCGAATGGTGAAATGCATCAAATTGGATCGCGAAGCGGAAGGGCTGGATTTTCAGACCTACCCCGGCGAACTGGGTAAGCGTATTTTCGACAATGTTTCGAAGGAGGCCTGGCAACAATGGCTCCAGCTGCAAACCATGCTGGTCAACGAAAACCGCCTGAATCTTTCAGACAGCAAAGCGCGCAAATATCTGGCGGAACAACTGGAGGCGCATTTCTTCGGCAGCGGCGCGGAACAACCCGTGGGTTATGTGCCGCCGAAATAAAGCAGCCGGTTCACTCTGATTCCGGGTTCTGCCGCATAAACGATAGCTATTCCCGTAGGCCGGTCAGCGTCACTTACCCGTATCGGCAAACCCTACCCATTAGGCACCAGCACACCGCGTCTCTGCAAGAGCTGCATGACTTGATCGACGCACTGATTCAGCTCCATTGCGCCTGTCATCAGCGTTAATTCCGGATTGACCGGCACTTCATACGGCGAAGATACGCCCGTAAAATCTACAACCAAACCCGCCCGTGCTTTTTTATATAGCCCTTTGACATCCCGTTGCTCGCAAATTTCTATCGGTGCATCGCAGTAAATCTCAAAGAAATCGCCATGTTGCAGTATGTTTCGTACGCGCGCACGATCCAGCCTGAACGGCGAAATGAAGGCAGTCAATACGATAACCCCCGCCTCAACAAAAAGCTTCGCCACCTCGCCCACACGACGGATATTTTCCACGCGATCCTCAGGGGAAAATCCCAGATCACCGCACAATCCATGGCGCACGTTATCGCCGTCCAGCACAAACGTCCGGCAACCTGCCGCGTACAATTTTTCCTCCACTGCGTGCGCAATCGTCGACTTACCCGCACCGGACAAACCGGTGAACCACAACACAACACTTCTATGCTTGTTGAGTTGATGACGGTGTTCGCGTGTTATTGCGCTGTGATGCCATACCACATTCGTCGATTTGCTCATATATTTTCTCCAAGCGCCGAACACTGTTTTGCCACATTCAATAAGATTTCGCTATCCTTAGGCAACACAAAAAATTCCGGGTTATGCAAATCCGGTTTGTTATAGCGCAACTCATTGCCTGCTGCATCGCATACGCGCCCTCCCGCCGCAAGCACAACGGCATGCGCCGCCGCTGTATCCCACTCCATCGTCGGCCCCAACCGGGGATAAAAATGAGCGCTGCCTTCGGCAACCGCGCATAATTTGAGCGAGCTTCCCATACTGACGCAGGTATATTGTCCCAAATAATCCAGCATCGTTTCCGTACGCCGATCCACATGAGATCGGCTTATTACAACCCGCACCGCCTCGCCCGGCAATAATTCTTTGACATTGATGCGGTTGCTCGATTGGCGTTCTCTTTGAATATAGGCACCCGATGCGATCGTGGCGTAATAACAAATATCTGGAATCGGAACATAAACAACCCCTAGAACAGGCATACCATGCTCCACCAGCGCAATATTAATAGTAAATTCTCCATTGCGATTGATGAATTCTTTGGTGCCGTCAAGCGGATCCACCAACCAGAATTTTTGCCAGCCCTGCCGTTGATCGTAGGCCATTTCCGCCGTTTCTTCGGTCAAAATCGGATAACCCAAATCCAGTGCAGCGAGTCCGTCCCTGATAACGCGATCGGCAGCAAGATCTGCCAGTGTCAAAGGCGAACGATCCGATTTATTACTCACCTTGATGTCCGCTCTGCGATAGACCTCAAGAATAACATCGCTCGCACTTCTCGCTACTGCAACCACTTTCGCCATCAGTTGCGCATCATCCATTTCTCACCCGCCTCATTTCGCGAGTATTCAAACAATCCATTACATCAAAATCACGTCGTACTGTTCTTGCGTATACGATTCCTCAACTTGCAAGCTTATCGGCTTGGCGATGAAATCGCCCAATTGCGCCAAACTTTGGGACTCCTCGTCAAGAAACAAATCGATGACTTGTTGCGATGCGAGAATCCTATATTCATTGGCTTCAAATTGTCGAGCTTCTCTCAACAATTCACGCAAGATTTCATAACATACCGTTTGAGCGGTCTTAATCTCTCCACGGCCCTGACAGGTCGGGCAAGGTTCGCACAGCACATGCGCAAGACTCTCTCGGGTACGCTTGCGCGTCATTTCAACCAATCCCAGCGCACTAAAACCATTCACGGTAATACGTGTGCGATCTTTCATCAATGCTTTCTTAAATTCGGACAGCACTGCATTTTTGTGCTCTTCGGAATCCATATCGATGAAATCGATAATGATAATGCCGCCGAGGTTACGCAACCGAAGTTGCCTGGCGATGACCTGCGCAGCCTCCAGGTTTGTTTTGAAAATGGTGTCGTCGAAATTTCTGACGCCGACAAAACCACCGGTATTGACATCCATCGTGGTTAGCGCCTCGGTCTGATCGATGATGACATAACCGCCCGATTTCAAATTGACGCGCTTAGCTAACGATTTCTTAATTTCATCTTCAACCGCGTAGAGATCGAATAACGGGCGCTCTCCCGTATGCAGAGCTATCCGCTCGGCAATACAAACCATATAATTCTGCGCAAACTTGATCAGTTTCTGATAATTCTCGCGCGAGTCGACCAGAATCCGCGTGGTATCCTCATCGACAAAATCGCGCAGAATGCGATGACTCAGATCGAGATCCTGATAAAGCAGCAGCGGTGCCGCTATGGTTATGGATTTCTGCTGAATATCCTTCCATAAGCGGTGCAAATATTCCAAATCTGCGCGCATATCATCTTCGTCGGCCGTATCGGCCATCGTCCGGATGATATACCCGCCTTTTACGTCCTCGGGCAGAATCTGCCGCAATTTTTCGCGCAACAACTCACGCTCAGCCTCATCCTCAATGCGCTGGGAAATACCGATATGCGACTCTTGCGGCAAGAAAACCAGCAATCGTCCGGCCAAGCTAATTTGCGTAGACAATCGCGCGCCCTTGGTACCGATGGCATCTTTAATCACTTGCACCAGTATGCTGTTGCCTTCGTACAGCAATTTCTCGATCGGTTTAGCGGCATCGCCTTCTTGACCTGGGCCGTGGATATCGGCCACATGCAAAAAAGCCGCACGATCCAAGCCGATATCCACAAAAGCCGACTGCATCCCCGGCAAAACCCGGCTGACTCGTCCATTGTAAATATTGCCGACAATGCCGCGACCGCTGGTTCTTTCGATATGAAGCTCCTGTGTCACGCCTTGTTCCAGGATAGCCACCCGGGTTTCTTGCGGCGTAATGTTGACAAGAATTTCATTACTCATTGTTTGTGCGCGCTTTCATTCATCAAATCAATCGTCACCGGAAAATTTCCACACCGGCTTCCTGCAGCAATTGCGCCGTTTCATATAAAGGCAATCCCATAATACCGCTATAACTGCCGGCGATGTCTACAATAAAAACCGCCGCCATGCCCTGGATAGCATAGGCACCAGCTTTGTCTAAAACATAGTTATTTGCCAGATAATGACGAATCTCCCGATCGTCGATCTCGCGAAACTTCACTGCGGATGTCGACAATCGCACCTGGATGTTATCGTTCACGCACACTGCGATGGCTGTCATTACATGATGCGAACGGCCCGACAGGGTTCTCAGCATTATTTCCGCATGCGCGCTATCCTTCGGTTTTCCCAGAATACACCCATCGATCGTGACTATCGTATCCGCCGCCAATACCGGATAAACTGGCAAACGGCGCTGAAAAATTCGTTTCCAGCCTTCTCTTGCTTTTGTATGTGCAATGCGACAAATGTAGTCGGTCGGTATTTCATTATCGAGCGGCCGCTCATCGACATCAACGTCACGGCCAGGCGCATCTCGCATCATCAATAGATGAAATTTAATGCCAATTTGCCGCAGCAATTCACGCCGCCGTGGGCTTCGTGATGCTAGGTAGATTTGATTTTCCGGAATCATGCTAATAAAGATGCACAAACAATTATTTTTTACTGCGTCATTTAAACGCGATGATAAGGATGTTTTTTGATAATCGATACCGCACGATACAACTGCTCGGCCAGCAACACCCGCACCAAACCGTGGGGCAACGTCAATTTGGACAATGCAATCGTTGCTCTCGCTGTCCGCTTGATATCATCGTGCAGACCGTCCGCGCTGCCGATCACAAATACGACATCGATACCGTCGTTTGCCCATTCGATTATCGTCTCGGAAAATTTAACCGTTGACCACTGATCGCCTCGCTCATCCAAAGCAACAATGTAACAATGCGGTGGCAAAGCTGTGCGAATTCGTTGGCATTCGACCGACAACAATTGCTCAGTCTGTTTTCCGGTATTGCGCTTCTCGGGTTTTATTTCGATCAAATTAACCGGCATCTCCCGAGGCATTCGTTTGGCATATTCGTCATAACCTGCCTGAATCCAATCTGGCATCTTATTGCCAACCGCAAGAATGAAGAATCTCATTGCCGCAAAAAATCAATAAGTATGTCAGCTATGCATTCTGCCCGGACCATAATTCCCTTAAATTATAGTATTCGCGCGCAGCCGGCACCATGATATGCACAATCGCATCTCCCAAATCGACGAGCACCCATTCCCCGCTTTGCTCTCCCTCGACGCTGTATACTTTGCCGCCCGCCGCCCTGACTTTTTCCTGCACGTTGTTGGCAAGCGATTTGGCTTGCCGGGTCGAGTCGGCGCCGGCAATGATGATGTTACCAAACATCGATGTAATTTTAGACACATCGATAACATCGATATCGTGCGCTTTGATTTCCTCGAGCGCATCGACGGTGACACTAATCAGTTTCTCAGAATCCATTTCTTTTGTATAAGTTATTGTGCTTTATATAATCGCAGACACTATCCGGCAGCAGGTATCGGGCGCTCTTTCCCGCAGCGATTAATGAGCGTATCTGCGTAGCGGATATATCCAACAGCGACGTCCGCGCTTCATGAATCAGTCCAGTCGATTGTAACTCAAGATCACCGGCATTCGTGACGCACCGGGCGGCAAATTCCGCTTTGATCTCAATCGGCCAATTGCGCTCTTCCCCAACGGACATATAGCCAGGCCGGGCAACAACGATTAAATGACACAGCTTGAATAATTCGCGCCATTCAACCCACTGATCGATCTTGGCAAAAGCATCCACGCCAAGAATAAAACACAGCGCGGCATCAGACTCGGATTCGCATCGATATTCCCGCAACAGCCGCACCGTTGTACTGATACCTGGTTGCTTGATTTCACGCTCATCAAGCAAAAATTTGCCGTTATCCTGAATCGCCAATTTCACCATTTCTGCGCGTTGCGTTCGCGATGCAGCCGGTTCGGCCCGCAGGCGCGGCGCACCCGATGGCACGAACAGAATTTTCGTTAAACCGAGAATATCCAGCAACTCTTCGGCGATGCGCAAATGACCATAGTGAATGGGATCAAAAGTGCCGCCGTAAATGCCGGTCAGGGAAAATTTATCGACTGCTTTTATCGTTGCCTGCTGCGACATGAAGGGACACAAAAATTCATCACAGCAACGCCAAACGCATGTCTGTCAACACTTCCGACAAATGAGCGGTAAACCGCGCCGCCGATGCACCGTCGATTACGCGGTGGTCATACGACAACGACATCGGCAGCATCAACCGGGGAACAAATTGCCGATCGCGATAAACAGGTTTAATGGTTGCTTTCGACACGCCCAGGATAGCTACCTCGGGCGCATTGATGATCGGCGTAAATGCAGTGCCACCGATTCCGCCCAAGCTGGATATGGTAAAACTCGCACCTTGCATATCGGTCGGCTTTAATTTTCCTTCACGCGCCGACGCGGACAACCCGGCCAACTCCTCGGCAATGGTGACGATTCCTTTCTGATCGACATCCTTGATTACCGGCACAACCAACCCGATGGCGGTATCCACTGCAAAACCGATATGGTAATAATGCTTGACGATCAAGCCGAGCTCGCCGCCGGTATTATGATCGAGCGACGCATTGAACTCGGGAAATTTCTTCAGCGGCGCAATCAGCGCTTTCATCAAAAAAGCCAGCAATGTCAGTTTCGCTCGATTGTCCTTGGC
>JALRCN010000148.1 GCA_023257295.1 Nitrosomonas sp.
AATCAGGTCATCGCCAAATCCCATTTGTCCACTTTGTTCTCCGCGCATCTCTTTTGCCCCTCTTATCACGATGTGCTTAATTTACTTCACTTGGCACGAAAATTCACGAGTTTCGCAGCGGTTTCCAAATGTAACCTTTCCAAGTCGGTGCCCATCTTCCAGGTCAATTATCCGATAGCAGATATCGTCTGCTGCTTCCATTAGGAATGCTAATGGATGTCGTGACCATGCATTGTCTTGTTTATTTATTAATCCAAGATTTTCCGCAATTTTTTTAAATGACTCTGAGTCACCCTGCACAAAACCAAATTTTTTCTCACTTACTTTTTTTGAATCATCAAATTTAGGTATAAATGCCGCTCTCGGATACTTACAATATGTCCCTAATACTGTATATGTAAGCTGCAATCCTCCTCGATTAATGGCACTCTGAAGTCTCGTCAGTACGCGGAAACCTTGTGCATTACCTTCAAACTTAAGAAAATCAGCTTTTTCTTCTAATAGGCAACACAAGTAGTTATTGCCTTCCCCCTTGAACCATGAACTAATTGCATCTTCACCTGAATGTCCGAATGATGGATTTCCAATGTCATGAGCTAAACAAGCCGCAGCCACTATATTTCCAAATTCTTGCGGCTGAATATCTTTGAGCAAATTTTTTTGCTTTATTACAAAATTACCGGCTAAAGTACCAAGCGATCGCCCCACGCAAGAAACTTCAATACTATGCGTCAATCGTGTCCGTACATAGTCACTTTCTGCAAGTGGAAAAACTTGTGTCTTATCTTGAAGTGGACGAAAAGCGCTTGAATAAACAATACGGTCATAGTTGATTCGGGGAGGTTTACACTAGAAGCTAGAATTTAGCTTGAAATTGGAAAACGATCAGCATGATAATGTTTACAACCTGATTTGTCAGGCTTGTTGTTTTTCAACAAGTAGGAAATAAAATGAAAAACTACCAAATCAAACCCGGCACCAGACTTCGGTTGTCGCACTGCGATCCGAGCGATGCCGGTAGTTACGAAAAAAACGAGCAGGGCAAGGAGAAAGCCAAAGCGGCAACAGCCAAATTGACTGGCCGTTTGAGCGAGTTGCAGGAGCGGTTGTACGCCAACGGCGACCGGGCGTTACTGATCGTATTGCAGGGGATGGATACCAGCGGCAAGGACGGTACGATTCGCAGTGTGATGTCGAGTGTCAATCCACAGGGTTGCAAGGTGGTGACGTTCAAAACGCCGTCCGCAGAGGAATTGGGGCATGATTTTCTGTGGCGCGTGCATCAGAAAGCACCCGCCAAGGGGCAGATCGGCATTTTCAACCGCTCGCATTACGAAGATGTGTTGATTACCCGCGTGCATGGATTGATTTCCGATAAAGTGGTCAAGCAGCGTTTCGGACAAATCCGGGAGTTCGAAGAGTTGTTGTCCGAGAGCGGCACGGCGGTGCTGAAGTTTTTTTTGCATATCTCGAAGGGTGAGCAGAAAAAACGACTGGAGGAGCGCATCAACAATCCGGAGAAGCGCTGGAAGTTTTGCACCGGGGATTTGGAAGAGCGTAAATTCTGGGAAAACTATCAAGGCGCGTTTGAAGCGATGCTGGCAGCGACCAGTACCGATTCCGCGCCCTGGCATATCGTACCGGCCAACCACAAATGGTATCGTAATCTGGTTATCGCCGACCGTGTCGTGAAGGTGCTGGAGGGCATGAAATTGAAGACACCGCCGGCTCCGGTGGGGATCGATTTCGAAACATTGAAAATAGAGTAACCGTTGCCGTTATGCATCGGCATTAGCAATGGGAGATGCTATGGAAATCGAGTTAAAGCTGGCTGTGCATCTGCGTCATGCCGTACGCATCCGGCGGCACCCGTTGTTTCGCAACATCGAGCCGCAGCGGCGCGCGCTGCTCAGCGTTTATTTCGATACGCCCCAGTTTGATTTGATGCGGCGCCACATCGCTTTGCGCATGCGTCGTGTCGACGATCAGTGGATGCAAACATTGAAAGCGGAAACGAAATCGGTGGGTGCGTTGACGAGTCGCCCGGAATGGGAAGTGGTCGTTGCGGACGGCAGTCAGCCGGATTTTTCCTCGCTGCCGCTGGAGGCGCTGGATTTGCTTGCCGGTATCCAACTCAAACAGATTGCACCGGTATTTACCACCGAATTTCAACGCACGACCTGGCAAATCGGTAACCCGCAGGCGCAAGCCGAAGTGGCGCTCGATAGCGGGAAAATCCTTGCCGCAGAAGCCAGTCTGGATATCAGCGAAGTGGAAATCGAGCTCAAATCCGGTTCGCCGGAATTTTTGTTCGATCTGGCTGTGCAATTGCTGGAACGAGTGCCGCTGCAGGTCGAGCCGCGCAGCAAGGCACGGCGTGGTTACACTCTGTGCGGTGCGATCAAGCTTTCTCCATCCAAGATGGCTTACCCTGACATCAGCCGGGATCAAGTGGCGAGTGAAGCATGGCATGCCATCATGCAGGCGGCGCTGGTGCAGTTGACCGCGAATGTGCCGGGTTTTCTGGAGCAGGCGCACAATAGCGAATACCTGCATCAACTGCGTGTTGCCATGCGCCGTCTGCTGTCGGGTGCGGTGCTGGTGAAATCATTGCGGCAACCGGTGCCGCAATGGTATCAGCCGCTGCGTGAATTGATGGCTGCATTGAATGCGGCACGCGACTGGGATGTGTTT